>NZ_JACNDD010000050.1:0-42595 GCF_017351395.1 Pseudomonas sp. FW305-28 | reverse complement strand
CTGCCGCTTTCGCGAGCAAGCCCGCTCCCACAGAGAGATTGGGGCAGGAGGCCTCTCGCCCTGAACCCGGCCGCCGCGTTGTGCCATGTAGATCGCATTCAGCCTTTTGGGGGGCTGCTGCGCAGCCCAGCGGGAGCAAGCGCCCTCGCCACAATGGATTTCATTGCCACAAGGAATTTCCCCCACCACAAGGAATCGGCATGGCTTGACTGAACGGTGTGCCCCTGGGAGGGTTATTTGCGCTTGAGCATCTCCGGCAACTGCGCCACCAACTTCTGATTATTCAACGGCGCCCGAATAAACCCACGCTGAGTACCGTCCGGCCCGATGACGGCGAGGTTGCCGCTGTGATCAACCGTGTAGTTAGGCTTACTGGTATCCGCCGGAATAAACGGAATGCTCACCGCATTCGCCAGTTTCTGCAGGTCTTCAACCGATGAAGCCGTCAACCCCACGAACTGCGGATCGAAGTACCCCAGGTACTGCTTCAGTTGCTTGGGCGTGTCGCGGTTCGGGTCGACGCTGACCAGTACGATCTGCAACTTATCCACAGCCTCCTTCGGCAACTCGCTTTTAATCTGGCGCAGTTGGGCGAGGGTGGTGGGGCAGATGTCCGGGCAGAAGGTGTAGCCGAAGAACAGCAGGCTCCATTTATCCTTCAAGCCATCGATTGCCACGGGCTGGCCGTCCTGGTCGGTCATCTTCACGTCCGGCAGGTTGCGGCTCTGGGGCAGCAGGATGATGCCGGCGTCGATCAGCGCGGTCGGGTCGCCCTGGCCTTTGCCGGACAGCACCTTGTTGATGGTCAGGCCGAGGATCAACGCGATCACGGCCACGAGGATGAAGACGGTTTTCTGGGTTCGAGTCATAGGCTCAACAGTAAGTAATGATCTACAAGCAGGGCGATGAACAGCAGGAACAAGTAATAGATAGAGTACTTGAACGTATTGATCGCCGCGTGCGGCCGACTGCCACGGTACAACACCACGGCCCATTGCAGGAACCTGGCGCCCAGTACGAGCGCGCAGACAAGATAGAGCATCCCGCTCATATGGATCACGAACGGCATCAGGCTCACCGCCAGCAGCACCAGGGTGTAGAGCAGGATATGGATCTTGGTGTAGTGCTCGCCGTGGGTGACCGGCAGCATCGGGATGTCGGCCTTGGCGTATTCCTCTTTGCGGTGGATCGCCAGGGCCCAGAAATGCGGTGGGGTCCAGGCGAAGATGATCAGCACCAACAACAGTGGTTCGGCGCTGACATGCCCGGTGGCCGCGACCCAGCCCAGCAGCGGTGGCGCTGCGCCGGCGAGGCCGCCGATGACGATGTTCTGCGGCGTTGCGCGTTTGAGGAAGCCGGTGTAGACCACCGCGTAACCCAGCAATGAGGCGAGGGTCAGCCAGGCCGTCAGTGGGTTGGTGAAGGCCAGCAGCAAGGCTTGGCCGATCACGGCCAGGGCCAGGGCGAAGGTCAGCGCGGCGGCGGGGGAGATGCGCCCTTCGGCCAGTGGCCGTTTGTGGGTGCGGGCCATGACTGCGTCGATGCGCCGGTCCACCACATGGTTGACCGCCGCCGCGCCGCCGGCACACAGGGCGATGCCGAGGTTGCCGAACACCAGCACCGTCCACGGCACGCCAGCGCGGGTGGCGAGGAACATGCCCACCAGCGAGGTGATCAGCATCAGCACCACCACTTTCGGTTTGGTCAACTCCAGGTAATCGCGCCAGATCGCTTGGCTGTGGCGTTCACCGGTCAAGGTTGCCATGGCATCTCTCCTTTTATTGTTAGGGGGCTGGCGCCGTGTTTATGCGGGTTGAACCGCCAGCGCAGCGGGACTTGATGCTTGACCCGGACCAGGCTGGTACGGGCGTGATAGTTGACCAATACCAGGGTCAGCAGCAACGCGGCGCCCCCGGCGTTGTGGGCGACGGCCACCGGCAGCGGCAGATGGAACAGCACGTTGCTGATGCCCAGGGTGATCTGCGCCGCCAGTGCAGTCAGCACCAGCCCGGCCAGGCGGGTCATGCCGACGGTCTTCAATTGCCAGGCCAGCCCCAGCAGCACCACGGTCACCAGCAAGGCGCCGATGCGGTGGGTCAGGTGGATGGCGGTGCGGGCGTCGCTGTCCAGTTGCCCGCCCAAGTAGTTGGGGCCGATGTGCTGGGTCAGGTGGAAGCCGTTGGCAAAGTCGGCCGGTGGCAGCCATTGGCCGTGGCAGGTGGGGAAATCGATGCAGGCCACGGCGGCGTAATTGGAGCTGACCCAGCCGCCGAGGGCGATCTGGCCGATCACCAGCAGCAGCCCGGCGGTGGCCCAATGTTGCAGGCGCTTGGGCACGGTCAGCGCCGGCAGCACGCCGGACAATCGCAAGGTCAGCAGGAACAACAGGCTCAACGTCGCGAAGCCGCCCAGCAAATGCCCAGTGACCACTTGCGGCCACAGTTTCAGGGTCACGGTCCACATGCCGAATGCCGCTTGCGCGAAGACCACCGCCAGCAGGAACAACGGCAACTTCAATGGCTGGCCCGGGCGGTGGCGGTTCATCCAGGACCGTGCCGCCAACGCTACGATCATCAAGCCCAGGGTCCCGGCGAAGTAGCGATGGACCATTTCGTTCCAGCCCTTGTGGGCTTCCACCGGGGCGTCGGGAAAGTGCAGTTCGGCATGGGCCAGTTGGGCTTCGCTTTTGGGCACGCTGATGAACCCGTAGCAACCGGGCCAGTCGGGGCAGCCGAGACCGGCGTGGGTGAGCCGGGTGTAGGCGCCCAGCAGGACGACGATCAATGCCAGCAGCGTGGCAAACAGCGCGAGGCGAAATCCAGGTTTGGCCATGTCGATGCCCTCATCCGATGTTCGACAGTTTCAGCAAGTGGCGCAGGTCGTTGAGCAGGTCCTTGCCCTTGACCCGGGCGTCGTAGCGCAGCACCAGGTTGCTGTGGGGGTCGATGATCCACAGCTGGGCGCCGCCGGAGCCCTGGGCGCCTTTCTGATAGGCCGGCAGGTCCAGTGGGTAACGTTGCAATTGCGGGTATTCGCGCTGCAGTTGGGCGTCGTACTCGGCGTCGAGCGGTTGCGCGATAGCCAAGGCATGGCTGGCGCGAGAGGCTTCGCGGCCCAAGCCGATCTGGACTTGCCGGGCCAGGTACACCAGTTGCCGGCAATCCACTGAGCATTCCTGTGGTGCCGTGACCAGGATCTGCCAGCGCTGTTCATCGGCCTGTACGCCAATCTCGGCACGGGTCTGGCCGGTGCCGATCAGTTCGCCGTGGTAGCTGCGGCTGTCAGGCACCCAGAACTGGAACTTATACATGCCGGTGGCCAGGATCATCGGGCCGATCACTCCGAGCACGATCAGCAGCAATTGCACGCGGCCCTTGCGACGGTTGTGTGCCGCGGGCGCCTCAGACGTGTTGGTTGGATTCATGGTGCTTCCCATGGTGTCTCCCTGCGTTGTGCCATCCGAGATAAAGAAAAAGGCCGAACAGGGCCGCCGCCATGGCGAACCACTGCACGGCATAACCGAGGTGTTTTTCCGGGCCCATGGCTACCACCGGCCAATCGGTCCGGTAGGCGCCGGGGCCGCTTTGTTGGCGCATTTCATAAGCGAAGCCGCTGCGGCCCAGGTCGGCCCAGAGCTTGTCCGGCTCGATGGCAGTGACCAGTCGCGGCCAGGGGGCGCCCGCCGGGTCGGGGTGGAGCTGGAACGTCGCGCCCGGTGCGACATAAACCCAGGCCTGGAGGTTGACGGCTTGTTCCGGCGTGTCGAAGACCGGCGGGGTGCGCCGGTCCGGCCAGGGCAACCAGCCGCGATTGACCAGCAGCCACAGCCCGGTGCGGTGGTCGAGGAACGGTTGCAGCAACTCGACGCCGACCTTGCCGTCGTGTTGGCGGTTATCCAGCAGGATGCTGTGCTCGGCGTCGAACTGGCCCTGCAGCGTGACCGCTCGAAAGGCCGGGTCGCTGGTGTGCGCCAGCTCGGTGCTGTCCAACGGCGGCGCCACGCGGCGCTCGGCGTAAGTGTCCATGAGCACACGCTTCTGTTCGCCCCGGCTCAATTGCCAGAACCCCAGGCACACCATCACTGGCACCAGCACGGCCACCACCAAAGACGGCACGATGCCTGGCCGGAAACCTTTCATGGTGCCGTCCGAAAGCCATCGAACGGGATAGCTATACTCACGTGCATCGCGTCCCCCCGGAGTGTTCCTGATGCTAAAAGCAGCCATCGTCCTGATGCTGATTGCCACGATTGCCAGCCTGTTCAGCGGCCTGTTTTTTCTGGTCAAGGACGACAGCAGTTCCAATCGCCTGGTCATCGCCCTGGCGATCCGGGTCAGCCTGGCCGCCGTCACCGTCGGCCTGATCGCCTGGGGTTTCTTCAGCGGCCAGTTGGTGTCCCACGCGCCCTGGTAGCGTTTGCGTCAGAGCACGTAGACGAAGATGAACAGGCCGATCCACACCACATCGACGAAGTGCCAGTACCAGCTCGCCGCCTCGAAGCCGAACTGGTGCTCGTTGTCGAAGTGCCCGCGCATGATGCGCATCAGCATCACGAACAAAATGATCGTGCCGATGGTGACGTGGGCGCCGTGGAAACCGGTGAGCATGAAGAAGGTCGCGCCATAGACGCCGGAGCCCAGGGTCAGGCCCAGCTCTTTGTAAGCGTGGATGTATTCCTCGGCTTGGAAGCCCAGGAAGGCGCAGCCCAGCAGTACGGTGATCGCCAGCCAGATTTTCAGCGCACCGCGATGGCCTTTTTTCAGGGCATGGTGGGCGATGGTGACGGTGACGCTGGAGCTGACCAGCAGCACCGTGTTGAGCAGCGGCAAGCCCCAGGGGCTGATGACGTCCTTGGGCGCCGGGAAGAGTTTTGGATCGGGGTTGTTCAGCAACGGCCAGGCGAACTCGAAGCTCGGCCAGAGCATGTGTGACAGGCCCTTGGTGCCTTCACCCGCCAGGCCGGGCGCGGAGATCATGCGCACATAGAACAGGGCGCCGAAGAACGCGATGAAGAACATCACCTCGGAAAAGATGAACCAGCTCATGCCCCAGCGGAACGAGCGGTCAAGCTGGGCGCTGTACAGCCCGGCGCGGCTTTCCTTGATCACCGCGCCGAACCAGCCGAACAGCATGTAGGCCACCAGCAGGCCGCCGACGAAAAAGATCAGCGGGCCGTGGGATTCGGGCCGGGCGGCTTTCAGGTCGTTGAACCAGGTCGCCAGGCCATACACCGTGACGAACATCCCGACCGTGGCGATGATCGGCCATTTGCTCTGGGCCGGAACGTAATAGTGTTCGTGAGTTGCCATTTATTGTTCTCCTTATCGGGCACGCTATCGGTCAGTGTTTAAAGCCACCGGTGGATGACGAGCGGTGATATCGAACAGCGTGTAGGACAGCGTCAGATGCTTCACTTCCTTGGGCATGTCCCGGTCAACGATGAAGCGCATGGGCATTTCGATGCGTTCGCCGGGTTGCAGCACTTGCTGGGTAAAACAAAAACATTCGGTCTTGTGGAAATAGGCCGCCGCGGTGCTCGGTGCGATGCTCGGCACCGCCTGGGCACTCATCGGCCGGTCGGTTGGGTTGTGGGCGACAAAGACCATTTCGTTCACCGCCCCCGGCTGGACCACCAACTGATCGCCCTTGGGGTAGAAGTCCCAGGGCATGTCCACCGAATTGGTCGACAGGAACTGCACGCGAACCTGGCGCGACTCATCGACGGTCTGCTCGCCTTCGTACTGCCCGGCGGTCTTGCCGTTGATGCCGAACGCCTTGCACATCACGTCGTAGATCGGCACCAGGGCAAACCCGAAGATGAACATGGCCACCACCACCAGCAGCAGTCGGGTGACCAGTTTCTTCATCGAAATCGAATCAGCCATGATTTCCAGTCCCTACCAAGAACCCTGTGGGAGCGAGCTTGCTCGCGATAGCGGTGTGTCTGACACACCGAGTCGCTGCCATCGCGAGCAAGCTCGCTCCCACATAAGGCCCCGGTGTCATCTATTTCACTTCCGGCGGCGTGGTAAAGGTGTGATACGGCGCCGGCGACGGCACGCTCCACTCCAGCCCTTCGGCCCCATCCCACGGTTTGGCCGGTGCCGGCTCGCCGCCGCGGATGGTCTTGATCACGATGAACAGGAAGAAGATCTGCGTGGTGCCGAACATGAACGCGCCGATGGACGAGACCATGTTGAAGTCGGCGAACTGCAGGTTGTAGTCGGGAATCCGCCGGGGCATGCCCGCCAGGCCGACGAAGTGCATCGGGAAGAACGCCAGGTTCATGCCGATGAACGACAGCCAGAAGTGCAGCTTGCCGAGGGTTTCGTCGTACATGTGGCCGGTCCATTTCGGCAGCCAGTAGTAGGCCGAGGCGAAGATCCCGAAGATCGCGCCGGGCACCAGCACATAGTGGAAATGCGCGACCACGAAGTAGGTGTCCTGGTACTGGAAGTCCGCCGGGGCGATGGCCAGCATCAGCCCGGAGAAACCGCCGATGGAAAACAGGATCACGAACGCCACGGCAAACAGCATCGGCGTCTCGAAGGTCAGCGAGCCTTGCCACATGGTGCTGGCCCAGTTGAACACCTTCACCCCGGTGGGCACGGCGATCAGCAGGGTGGCGTACATGAAGAACAGCTCGCCCACCAGCGGAATGCCGACCACGAACATGTGGTGCGCCCAGACGATGAACGACAGGAACGCGATGGCGGCCGTGGCGTAGACCATCGAGGTGTAGCCGAACAACGGCTTGCGCGAGAACGCCGGGATGATCGAGCTGACGGCACCGAAGGCCGGCAGGATCATGATGTACACCTCGGGGTGGCCGAAGAACCAGAACACGTGCTGGAACAGCACCGGGTCACCGCCACCGGCGGCACTGAAGAAGCTGGTGCCGAAGTGGATGTCCATCAGCATCATCGTCACGCAGCCGGCCAGCACCGGCATCACCGCGATCAGCAGGAACGCGGTGATCAGCCAGGTCCAGACGAACAGCGGCATTTTCATCAGGGTCATGCCGGGGGCTCGCAGGTTGAGGATGGTGGCGATCACGTTGATCGCGCCCATGATCGAGCTGATGCCCATCAGGTGGATGGCGAAGATGAAGAACGTCACGCTTTCCGGCGCATAGGTGGTGGACAGTGGTGCGTAGAAGGTCCAGCCGAAGTTCGGCCCGCCCCCCGGGGTGAACAGCGTTGACACCAGCATCAGGAATGCCGCCGGCAACAGCCAGAAGCTGAAGTTGTTCATGCGCGGCAGGGCCATGTCCGGCGCGCCGATCATCAGCGGGATCATCCAGTTGGCGAGGCCGACGAACGCCGGCATCACCGCGCCGAAGACCATCACCAGGCCGTGCATGGTGGTCATCTGGTTGAAGAATTCCGGCTGCACGATCTGCAGGCCGGGCTGGAACAGCTCGGCGCGGATCACCATGGCGAACGAACCGCCCAGCAGGAACATTGAGAAAGCGAACCACAGGTACAGCGTGCCGATATCCTTGTGGTTGGTGGTCAGCACCCAGCGCATCAGGCCCTTGGCGGGGCCGTGGGCGTGGTCGGCACCGGCATGACCGTGGTCATCGATCACAGCACTCATGTCCTGTCTCCTTCGAACGAGTGGGCTGGACGGCGCGGGGCGATGAGCCCCGACCGGTTACGGGAACACACGTCAGGCCGGCTCATTTGCTTTCCGCCTGTTTGAGTTCCAGCACTTCTTTAGGCGTAACCATGTCGCCCTTGTTGTTGCCCCAGGCGTTACGTTCATAGGTCACGACCGCGGCGATATCGACTTCCGACAGCTGCTTGCCGAACGCGGCCATGGACGTGCCGGGCTTGCCGTGGAAGACGAGGCTCAGGTGATCAGCCTTGGGCCCGGTGGCGATCTTCGAACCCTTGAGCGCCGGGAACATCGGTGGCAGACCCTGGCCTTCGGCCTGGTGACAGGCCACGCAGGTGGTGTGGTAGACCTTGTCGCCACGTTCCTTGAGTTCTTCGAGCGTCCATTCCTTGCTGGTCAGCTCTTTGAGCTGCGCGGCTTCGGCCTTGCGTTCGCCCAGCCATTTCTCGTAGTCGGGCTTGCTCTTGACCTCCACCACGATCGGCATGAAACCGTGGTCCTTGCCGCACAGCTCGGCGCATTGACCGCGGTACAGGCCGGGCTTGTCGACACGGGTCCAGGCTTCGTTGACGAACCCGGGGATCGCATCGCGCTTGACCGCGAAGGCCGGCACCCACCAGGAGTGGATCACGTCGGCGGAGGTCACCAGAAAGCGCACCTTGGCATCGACCGGCAGCACCAGCGGCTTGTCGACCTCCAGCAGGTAATGCTCGCCCTTGGCGCTCTGGTTATGGATCTGTTCGGCGGGGGTCGCCAGGTTGCTGAAGAACTCGACGTCCTGGCCCAGGTACTTGTAGTGCCACTTCCATTGATAGCCAGTGATCTGGATATCGATGTCCGACTCGCTGGAGTCGTACATCTTGATCAAGGTGGCGGTGGCGGGAATCGCCATCAGCACCAGGATCACGAAGGGCACGATGGTCCAGAGGATTTCGACGCGAGTGTTTTCGTGGAAATGCGCGGCATTCTGGCCGGTTGAGCGGCGGTGCATCATCATCGACCAGAACATGGCGCCGAAGACGATGATGCCGATGACCACACAGATCCAGAAGATGGTCATGTGCAGGTCGAACACTGCGTTGCTGATCTGTGTCGCTCCAGGCGCCATATTCACAGTCCAGGCCGCTTGTGCCTGGCTGAAAATCGACCACAACAGGAGGCCCATCCATACGTGTGGATGTCGCGTCATTGCGGGTTCCCCTTATCGTTCTTGTTATCCCGTAGGCGTAACGCCTGCGGCAAGGGAGAGCGGCTACATCAGACTACGAACTCGACCGCCGTGCCTTGCTGCCTATGTATCGGGTTCATCAGCTAACTCCATTCCAACCCGAGTATAGACAGCACCTGCAACCTCGCAACGCGATGGCGTAAATCGTTTGAAACAGCCGGGGCTTGCGCTAGAGCCCACGAATGGAGAAGGATGCGAGCCTGAGTGATGGCAAACCGATATAACTGCGACGCAGCAAGGATGAGGCGGTTATGAAAAATAGGTCTTAGGAGTGTTTTTGGGCCAGCTAAGTTATGTCTTCCCTATTTCTTTGCCTTTGTTTCCTGGAGTTGTCATGAACACCGCCGCATTGCGCGAGCAGATCCAAAAAGCCCAACAACACGAAGCCGAGACCGGTCAGTTGAGCCGTCAGTTGACGGCCCAACTGCCGAACCTGCACCGAGCCATTCAATTGCCGGACGCGAACGCCAACGACGTCCTGGCGCGTTTTGTCGCCGCCTACATTGATGAAGTCCCCGACCTGCTGGATGCCGCCAATGATGTCGCCAGGGAGGCGGGTATCGAGTCGCAGATCAAACCGGTACTGAAGATTGCCGAACAGTACTTCCTCCAGCCGCCGACCATCATGGCCGGGCATGTCGGGCTCGACAGCCTCCTGGACGAAGCCTACCTGGCCCATCGGTTCGTCGAAGAGGTCAACGACCTGTACATCAAGCATTTCGGCCAGCCATTGATCCCCTTGGACATGACGGTCGCCAATCTGATCGCTCACCAGTTGATCGGTGAGGCATTTGCCAATCAACTCGATGAAGTGGTCCATCACACGTTCGATGAGATGCTCAACGACGAGACGTTTGCATTGGAGTCGGTAGAAACCTACCGCGAGAAGCTCAGCAGCCCGGAAACCGGCGCGGCCTGGAAGCGCTGGCCGTGCATGTCCCGTCGTCTGGGCGTGGGACTGGAGCTGGATCAGCCGGCGGCTTGATCCATCAGGACAACTTAAAACCTTTGTGGGAGCGAGCTTGCTCGCGATTGTATTGGACCAGCAACATCACAGTTGGCTGATACACCGCCATCGCGAGCAAGCTCGCTCCCACAGGGTTTCTTGGGTGTCAGGCGGACGCCGCGCCAACCCCTACGGTCGTGCGCAACCGCCCCTCCAACCTACGCTTGAGCCCGCGGGATTCGATCAGCAGCTTCGAACCCTTGCTGGCATTCGCCCGGCCCCATTCTTCCAGCAACTCCAGGCACGAGTGGTCGATGTAGCTCAGGTTGTTGAGCGGCACATGCACGGTGGCGCCGGTCGGTATGGTGCCCAGTACCTGGGTCAATGCCGGCACCTTGAGGAAGGTGGCGGCTCCGACCAGGCGCAGTTCCATCTCACCTTCCTGGGGCAGGTCGATCAGGCTGATTTTCAGGCGCGAGGCTTTCCAGGCCAGTTTCGCCAGGGTCAGGCCGAAGCCGATCAGCACACCGGTCAGCAGGTCGGTGAAGATGATCGCCAACGCCGTCGCGGCGTAAACGAACATCGGCATCCGGCCATAACGGCCCAGGCTGCGAAACGCCTTGAGGTCTACCAGTTTGAAACCGGTGTAGACCAGCACACCCGCCAGGCTCGCCACCGGAATGCTTTGCAGCACGCTGGACAGCAACAGCACGAACAGCAGCAACCACAGACCGTGGAAAATCGTCGACATCCGCGTGGTGGCCCCGGCCTGGACGTTGGCCGAACTGCGCACGATCACCCCGGTCATCGGCAAGGCGCCGAGCAGGCCGCAGAGCATGTTGCCGATACCTTGTGCCGACAGTTCCCGGTCAAAGTCCGCCCGTTCACCGCTGTGCATGCGATCGACAGCGGCCGCTGACAGCAGGGTTTCGGCGCTGGCGATGAAAGCCACCGCGAACGCGGCGATCAGCAGTGTGGGGTCGGCCAGGTTCAGCAGGTCCGCCGGGCGCAGCCAATCAATGGCTTCAGCCATGTTCTCCGGCACTTCCACCCGCTTGACCTGCAAGGCCAGCAGCAGGCTGGCGACGGTTGCCAGGCCGACACCCAGCAAAGCACCGGGAACGAAGCGCAGACTGTGGGGGCGAAACTTTTCCCACAGCCACATCACCGCAATCGTCGACAGACCGAGCAGGCCCGCCTGCCAGCCGAAGGACGGCAAGGCCTGGGCCACTGCCGCCGGGAACGCCGCCAGGTTATCCAGCCCGGAAGGCTTGGGCGCGGCGTCGAGCATCACATGGACCTGGGACAGTATGATCAGCACGCCAATACCTGCGAGCATGCCGTACACCACGGCCGGCGCGGTGACCCGGAACCAGCAGCCCAGGCGAAAACGCCCGGCCAACAATTGCAGCAGACCGGCCAGCAACAGGATCGGCCCGAGCATCGCCACGCCATGCTGGCGCACCAGCTCGAAGACCAACACCGCCAAGCCGGCGGCCGGGCCACTGACTTGCAGCTTCGAGCCGGCCAGGAAACCCACCACCAAACCACCGATGATGCCGGTGATCAAACCTTTGGCCGGTGGCAGGCCAGAGGCGATGGCGATGCCCATGCACAAAGGCAGGGCCACCAGAAACACAACCACCGAAGCCAATAGCTCCCGTGGCAGTACAGCTTTTAATTGAGCAGCACGCATGGCGACTCTCCCGAAGTTTTCTTCAGGCATGGCGAGGCCCTACCGCGCAAACAGCGGTAAGGCTTGAACCATGCAAGGATGATTAGGAGTGGTTAGAAGCGCGCTTTGGGCGTCGCCACCGGTATCGGATGGCTGCCATCGAGCGGCAGGAAACGTCCCTGGTCCGCATCGAAGGCTTTGATCTCGCTGGTCTCGATGTTGTACACCCAGCCATGGATGAACAACTGACCGCTGGCCATGCGCGACGCTACCGAGGGATGCGTTCGCAAATGCTGCAGCTGCGCGATCACGTTCTCTTCGGTGAGGATGGGCATGGTCTGTTTTTCGTCGCCGCACGGGCAGTTGTCATGGACCATGGTCTTGGCCACTTCGGCGTGGCGCAGCCAGGCCTTGACCGTGGGCATTTTTTCCAGGGTGTCGGGGTTGAGTACGGCACGCATGGCGCCGCAGTCGGAATGGCCACAGACAATGATGTGTTGCACACCGAGGGCCAGCACGGCGTATTCGATGGCGGTGGAGACCCCGCCGTTCATCTGCCCGTAAGGCGGCACGACGTTGCCGACGTTACGGGTCACGAACAGGTCGCCGGGGGAACTATGGGTGATCAACTCGGGCACGATGCGCGAATCGGCGCAGGTGATGAACATCGCCCGGGGCGCTTGGGCGGTGGCGAGTTTCTTGAAGAGTTCTTCCTGTTGCGGAAAGATCTCGTGATGGAAATGCAAAAAGCCGTCAACAATATGCTGCAGCGCTGCATCGGCGGTTTCCGCCTCGGGTTGGGCTGAAGCCGACGCAGCCAACGGCTGTTTATCCTTGTCACTCATGATTCATCCTCTTTTGACGGTATGACGCCAGTGGCTGGTTAAAATACGTCCAGGTCGTAATCCCCGACCTGTCAGTCACTCGCTGAACAAGGTAGCTGCCGAAACTTAACTCAAACTGAAATCGAAGGCTCTAGGACAACGATTTCAGGGGTGGCGAAACGCTGGCGCAGTTCATGTCCAGTCGCCGTTCCAGGGTCAACTTTAATCAAATCAACGACATCTGTCGGCCCGGCGGACAGAAGGCATCGCAGTCAAGATTGTATCCGTCGCGGCGCTCCAGTCCCAGGCGCTTGAGTGCCTTGGCGAATCGCTGGGCCAGCAGGTCGGCGAACGGGCCTTCGCCGCGCATCCGCGCACCGAAGCGGCTGTCATACAGTTCGCCACCGCGGCTCTGGCGCACCAGGCTCAGCACGTGGGCGGCGCGTTGCGGGTAATGCGTCTGCAACCACTGCTCGAACAGCGGCGCGACTTCCAGCGGCAGGCGCAGCATGACGTAGGCGGCATTCTGCGCGCCAGCGGCGTGGGCTTCGGCCAGCAGGCTCTCGATCTCGCTGTCGTTGATCATCGGGATCATCGGTGCGCACAGCACTCCCACGGCAATCCCCGCCTCGCGCATGACCTTGATCGCCCGCAGCCGCGCCTTGGGCGCCGCCGCGCGGGGTTCGAGAATGCGCTTGAGTTCATCGTCCAGGGTGGTGAGGCTGATCATCACGTGCACCAGGCGTTGTTGCGCCAGCTCGGTCAGCAGGTCCAGGTCGCGCAGGATCAGCGAACCTTTGGTGACAATGGTCACCGGATGCCGATAACGCAGCAGCACCTCGAGAATCTGGCGGGTTATCCGTTGTTCGCGCTCGATAGGCTGATAGGGATCGGTGTTGGACCCCAGTGCGATCGGTGCGCATTGATAGCCGCGCCGGGACAATTGCTCTTCCAGCACATCGGCGGCATTGGTCTTGGCGATCAGCTTCGTTTCGAAATCAAGCCCCGGCGACAGGTCCCAATAGGCATGGCTGGGTCGTGCATAGCAGTAGATGCAGCCGTGCTCGCAGCCTCGGTACGGATTGATCGAGCGGTCGAACGGGATATCGGACGAGGTGTTGCGGGTAATGATGGTCTTCGCCGTTTCGATGCGCACTTCGGTGCCCTGGGTCTGCGGGACTTCCTGATACCAGCCGTCATCTTCGGCCACCGAGCGACTCGGGGCGAAGCGGTTGTGCGGGTTGGTCGCGGTGCCGCGGCCGCGCGGTGGAAGGGGGGCTGGCATGGGAATACTCCGAAAGCTGTATGTGCATACAGTATTCGCTGTGTTCGATTAAGACCAGTGCCATTCAGCAGCTCAAATACCGGATCGGCGTTCACACGGCTTTGACGTTCTCCTCACAGGCTTTTAACCGCAGCGAGACGAGACTGAACCTCTCGTATTTCTTCATTTTCGGTCGTCCGTGCATGTTCAAGTTCTGCTCCCGTTCGTTGCTCTGCCTGGCCTTGCTCACCGGGCTGGCCGAGGTACCCGCTCAAGCGGCCGATTCCCCTGAGACGAGGCCCGCTGAATGGGCGCAGCCGGTGGAAAAGGACTACAACCTCTACCAGATGTCACCGACGCTCTACCGCAGTTCCCTGCCGGACGGCGGGGCGGTGCCCTTGCTGACGAAGCTCAGGATCGGCACGGTCATCACCTTCCTGCCGGAGTCGGACAAGCGCTGGCTGTCCACCCCCGGCATCGAGCAAGTGCAGTTGCCCTATCGCACCAATCACGTCGATGACAGCGACATACTCAGGGCCTTGCGCGCCGTCCAGGCGGCCGAAGCCAAGGGGCCGGTGCTGATGCATTGCAAGCACGGCTCGGACCGCACCGGGCTGGTGGCCGCCATGTACCGGGTGGTGGTCCAGGGCTGGAGCAAAGAAGACGCCCTGAATGAAATGACCGAAGGTGGCTTCGGTGACAGTCATCACTTCAAGGACGGGGTGCGCTACATGATGCAGGCCGACATCGACAAACTCCGCACGGCGCTGGCGAACGGCGATTGCAGCACCAGCGTCTTTGCCCTTTGCTCCTTGGAAAGCTGGGTCAATTCAACGACGCCGGCGCAGCACCTCGACCCCCAGGTGGCGCTGCCGCAGCATTGATCGGCGGCGCGCCGGTAAAGGCGGCGATGGATTCGGACAACGGTCGCAAGTCGCCCGGGGCAAAAATGGTTTCGCGCAGTGCCCGGCCTGTTGCCGGGTTGAACAGCCCGTCACGCTGGAATCGCTGGAACACGTTGGCGGCCAGCGCCTTCGACCAGGCATAGGCGTAGATCCGCGCGCCATAGCCGGTCACCAGGTAATCCAGGCCATTGGGCCAGCGCTCGTTCGCGGACACCGGCAAATGCCCCACCTGCGCACTGGCTTGATCGAACACCTGCTGAACGGTCCGCCCATCGCCGTGGGTGCGGTGCAGTTCCATGTCGAATAACGCGTTGCGCAACAGGACGGCGGTTTCCCAACTGGCCTGGGTGGTGGCAAAGGCCAGCAGTTGGCCGGCGACCTTGTCAGGCATCGTCGCCCCGGTTTGATAGTGCCTGGAGACCCGCACCAGGCATTGCCTGGAGAAGCACCATTGCTCGAACAACACCCCGGCAAACTCGGCGGTGTCGCGGGACAGGCCAGAGACGCCCGAAAGGTCACGGTATTCGGCACGGGTCAGGACATGCTGCAGGCAATGGCCGAACTCATGGAAAAGAATCCGCAGTTGCAGATGATCGAGCAGGACCGGGTCCGCCCCTACGCCGCGCGGCAGCCAGCCATGCAGCGTCGCAATGGGGTGTCGCGGGCGTCCCTCGGCGGTGATGCGGCGGCTGCGCAGGGTGGTGGTATGGGGGTAACCGTCTCGGCTTGAATCCGCAAACGGATCGAAATAGAGGTAGCCGATGACCGCTCCCCATTCGCTGACTTCGAAAAGACGCACCTCCGGGTGCCAGGTCGTCACGTCATGTCGCTCGGCGAAGCTCACTCCGAACAGCTCCGTCGCCATCAACAATAGCTGTGCGAAGGTGGATTCCAAGGGGAACCAGACGCTCAGCGCTTCCTGGGAAAGGCCCGCTGCCTGCTGGCGAAGTTGATTCGCCAGGTAGGGGTAGTCCCACGGCTGGAGTTCGTTGAAACCCTGTTGCGTGGCAAAGGCCTTGAGCTGGCGCGCGTCCCGCTCGAAAGCGCCGTGCTGTCGTTTGAGTTGGGCCCGCAGGAACGCCAGGACTTCTTCGGTCGACACGGCTTGCTCGGGCTCGATCGCCATTTGAGCGAAATCCCCATAGCCCAGGACGGTGGCGTACCGATGACGGTCTTCCAACAACTGCCTGAGGATGTCGCTGTTGTCGAAATGGCCCGCCTGGGGGCCCTGATCCGAGGCGCGTGTGCTGTAGGCCTCGTACATCTGCTGACGTAGGGCGCGGTTGTCGGCGTATTGAGTGACGACGCCAAACGATTCCTCGCTGAGCGTCAGCAACCATCCCGTGCGCCCGGCGTCGCGTGCTCGCTGGGCCATCTGTTGTTTGAAGCGCGACGGCAGGCCGCTCAGCGGGGCGTCATCGTCAAACGCTTTGCTCCAGGCCTGATTGGCCATGTGCAGGTTTTCCAGGAACAACCCCTGGAGCTCGTTGATGCGCAACTTCAACAGATTCAGGTCGGCCGACAGGTGCCCTGCCGACCTGTTCCGGTGAAACTGGCCGAGGATTTTCTTCAGGACCCGTTTGCGAGCCGGGGTGAAATGCTCGGCGATCTGGCTGTCTGCCAAGCGCTGGTAAAGCGTGAACAGCGTGGGGTGTTGTTTGAGTTCAACCTGGAAGTCATGCAGCCGCTCAGTGCATTCCAGGGAGGCCTGCGCCCAGGCCGCCCCTGGCCTGGTCGTGGTCAGGAGATGCAGCAGGTAGCCGAAACTCTCCAGGCGCCCATGGATTTCGTCCATGGCCAGCACCAGGTCATCCCAGGTGGGAAAGGGGGTCTGGGTCTTGATGATGTCGGCCACTTGAGCGCGACTTTCCACCAGGATCCGCTCCAGGGCCGGGGAGAAATGCCGGGCCTGGATGTGGGCAAACGGGGGCAGGTCATAGGCCTGCAACAGCGGATTGTCAGCGTCGAGCATGGGAACCTTCCTGTCAGTCTGTACTGGCTGGACAGTCTGTAAAGGAAGGGCCCGGGTCCGGCGGTAAATATGTATCGCTTCCGGGCCGGGCGGCCCGGAAGGTGATGCCGCAGATGTCAGTCGGTCTTTTTCTTCAACTTGGGGTTGGGGAAAAACTGCACCGCCTGGACCTTGGCGTCCGGCACCTTGGGCGCCGGGGTGTTCACACGGGTGCCCAATTCCTTGGGCACCGACAGGCCTTGCTCGTTGAGCGTGTCGGCATAACCGCAGGCCACGCATTCGCGGTGCGGCACGCCGTCTTCGTTCCACATCATCAACTTGTCCGGCTCACTGCACGCCGGGCAGACCGCCCCGGCGATGAAGCGTCGCTTGGTAATCACAGGCCCCTCGCTCATGCTGCCGCGTCCTCACTCAGGCCGCTATGGCGCAAGAGTGCGTCAATCGACGGCTCACGGCCACGGAAGTCGACGAACAGCACCATCGGTTCCTGGGAGCCGCCACGGGCCAGGATCGCCTCACGGAAGGCACGCCCGGTGTCGGCGTTGAGCACGCCGTCCTCTTCGAACTTGGAGAAGGCATCGGCTGACAGCACTTCCGCCCACTTGTAGCTGTAATAGCCCGCCGCGTACCCGCCGGCGAAGATGTGGGCGAAGCTGTTGGGGAAGCGGTTGTAGGCCGGTGGGCGCATGACCGACACCTCGTCGCGCACGCCTTCGAGCACTTGCAGCACGCTGCGGCCATCGCCGTGGGTGGCGTGCAGCTCGAAGTCGAACAGCGAGAACTCCAGCTGACGGACCATCATCAGGCCGGACTGGAAGTTTTTCGCCGCGAGCATTTTTTCCAGCAGGTCCTGGGGCAGTGGTTCGCCGGTTTCGTAGTGGCCGGAAATCAGCGCCAGGCCTTCGGGTTCCCAGCACCAGTTCTCCATGAACTGGCTCGGCAGTTCCACCGCATCCCAGGCCACGCCGTTGATGCCGGACACGCCAGCGTGTTCGACGCGGGTCAGCAGGTGGTGCAGGCCATGGCCGAACTCGTGGAACAGGGTGGTGACTTCATCGTGGGTCAGCAGCGCCGGCTTGCCGCTGTCGGCCGGGGTGAAGTTGCACACCAGGTTCGCGACGGGGCTTTGCAGGACGCCTTCGAAGGTGCGACGACGGTCGCGGGCACCGTCCATCCAGGCGCCGCCACGCTTGTTGGCGCGGGCATAGAGGTCGAAGAAGAAGCGGCCGACGTGCTGGCCGTTCTCCTTGATTTCGAACAGGCGCACGTCTGGGTGCCAGCTGTCGAAGCCTTTCAGTTCGGCGATCTCGATGCCGTAGAGACGCTGGACGATGGCGAACAGACCGCTCAGCACCTTGTCGATCGGGAAGTAGGCGCGCAGGGCTTCCTGGGCCACGCTGTAACGCTGCTGGCGCAGTTTTTCACCGTAGAAACCGCTGTCCCAGCTTTGCAGGTCGGGGCAACCCTGTTCGGCGGCATAGGCCTTGAGCTGTTCCAGGTCCTGGGCGGCGAACGGCTTGCTGCGCTTGGCCAGGTCACGCAGGAAACTGAGGACCTGATCGCTGGATTCGGCCATCTTGGTTGCCAGGCTCAACTCGGCGAAGTTGGCGAAACCGAGCAATTGGGCCAGTTCCTGACGCAGGTCGAGGATCTGTTCCATCACCGGGCCGTTGTCGTTCTGGCCGGCGTTCGGGCCCTGGTCCGAGGCGCGGGTGCAGTAGGCGGCGTAGACCTCTTCGCGCAGGGCGCGGTCTTCGGCGTAGGTCATCACCGCGTAGTAGCTGGGGAATTCCAGGTTGATCAGCCAGCCGTCCAGCTCCTTGGCCTGGGCGGCCGCGGCCATTTGTGCCTTGGCCGAATCGGTCAGGCCGGCGAGGGCGGTTTCGTCAGTGACGTGCTTGGTCCAGGCCTGGGTCGCGTCCAGCAGTTGATTGGAGAAGCGGCTGCCCAGCTCGGACAGTTTGCTCTGCACCTCGGCGTAGCGCTTCTGCTGCTCGGGCGGCAGGTCGATGCCCGACAGGCGGAAATCGCGCAGGGAATGTTCGAGGATGGTTTTCTGCGCCACGTCGAAGCCGGCGGCTTCCGGGCTGTTCGCCAAGGCTTCGAAGGCCTGGAACAGTTCGCGGTTCTGGCCCAGTTCGGTGGAGTAGGCACTCAGCGCCGGCAGGCAGGCCTCGTAGGCTTCGCGCAGTTCCGGGCTGTTGCGCACGGCGTTCAAATGACTGACCGGGCTCCAGGCGGCGCCCAGGCGATCATTGAGCTCGTCCATCGCCAAAACCAGGCCGGCCCAGGTAGGCTGCTGGACTTGGGTCTTGAGGATTTCGGCAATGGCCGCACGGTTATCAGCCAGGATCTGCTCGATGGCCGGTTGCACGTGCTCGGCACGGATCGCCGAGAATGGCGGCAGGTCATAGGGCTGCAAAAGAGGGTTGTTCACGCTCACGGTCGACACCTTGGCTGGAAGAAACATTGGCCCATCTTAATTACAATCGGCGTTCACCGCAGCTAGCAGCGCCTATCACCGGATAAGAGAGAGCCTATCGTGACCCTTCGCACGTACCAGAACCACAGCCCGCGGCTAGCCCGTGGCGCTTTTGTCGACAGCACCGCGGTGGTGATCGGCGACGTCGAAATCGGCGAAGACAGCTCCGTCTGGCCGCTGACGGTCATTCGCGGCGACATGCACCGCATCCGTATCGGTGCGCGTACCAGCGTCCAGGATGGTTGTGTGCTGCACATCACCCACGCCGGGCCCTTCAATCCGGATGGCTTCCCGTTGCTGATCGGTGACGACGTGACCATCGCCCACAAGGTCATGCTCCATGGTTGTTCGGTGGGCAGCCGGATCCTGATCGGCATGGGCAGCATCGTCATGGACGGCGCGGTGGTCGAAGATGACGTGATCATCGGCGCCGGCAGCCTGGTACCGCCAGGCAAGCGCCTGGAAAGCGGCTTTTTGTACGTGGGCAGCCCGGTGAAACAGGTCCGGCCGCTGACAGACAAGGAACGCGCGTTTTTTACCTACAGCGCCGCGAACTACGTGAAGCTCAAGGACCTGCATCTGGCCGAAGGTTACGACCAGGCCTGATGGGGTCGCCTGCCATCCCCTCATTCATCGTGGCGAGGGAGCTTGCTCCCGCTTGTCAGTGATATTCCCCAGGAACTGCCATGCATTACCAAACCGTACTCTTCGACCTCGACGGCACCCTCACCGACCCGCGCGAGGGCATCACCCGTTCGATCCAGTTCGCCCTGAGCAAATTGGGCATCGACGAGCCCGACCTCACCCGCCTCGAGCACTTCATCGGCCCGCCGCTGTTGCAGGCCTTCATGCAGTTCTATGACTTCGACGAAGCGAAGGCCTGGGAGGCGGTGAATTTCTATCGTGAGCGGTTCAAGGTCACCGGCCTTTATGAGAACCGTGTCTTCGACGGCGTGATGCCGCTGCTGGAAACCTTGGGCGGCCAAGGGCGCCAGTTGTACATCGCCACGTCCAAACCCTGGGTCTTCGCCCGGGAAATCGCCCGCCACTTCGACTTCGCCCGGCATTTCAAGGTGATCTACGGCAGCGAACTGGACGGCACCCGTACCAACAAGGTCGAGCTGATCGCCCACCTGCTGGCCGAAGAAGGCCTCGACCCGGCCAGCACCCTGATGATCGGCGACCGCAAACACGACCTGATCGGTGCCCACAGCAATGGCCTGGATGCGGCAGCGGTCGGGTATGGGTTTGGCAGCCACGAAGAACTCAGCACCGAGCGCCCGGCGTATCACTTCCAGACGGTGGAAGCGTTGCATCAGGCGTTTTTGCGGCGCTGACCGGGTCGCCATCGCGAGCAAGCTCGCTCCCACAGAGGATTGCCATTGTTCACAAATGTTGCGAGCAGCCCCAACCCCTGTGGGAGCGAGCTTGCTCGCGATGGCGGCAGCACAGACACCCCCAGCCTCAAGGTGTAGCCGTGTCCCGGTCCAAACGGGGCTCGCTGTATACGAACGCGATGATTCAGGCCCTGAACTGGCTGGGTGCCACGCCGCTCCAGCGCACGAAGGCATGGCGGAAGCTGGCGGTTTCGCTGAAGCCCAGTCGTTCGGCGATTCGATAGATCGGCAATTGGTCCTCGCAGAGCATCTGCTTGGCCCGCTCGAAGCGCAGTTCGTCCAGCAGCTCCTGGTAGCTGCAGCCCAGGTCCTTGAGGTGGCGGCGCAAGGTGCGCGCCGAGCAATTCATCTGTTCGGCCAGGCCTTCCAGGCCGGGGGCGGCGTCCAGTTGGGCGTCGAGCAACTGGCGGATCCGTCCCAGCCAGGCTTGGCGTCCGGTGAATTCGGTGTTCTGCCGGCGACAGCGTTCGGCCATGGCGTGATGGGTGATGGGGTCGGCCAGGGGCAAGGGTTGCTCGAGCCAGTGACGGTCGAAGGCGAAAGCGTTATCGATGCTGTCGAAGCGCACCGGGCAGTCGAAGAGCGCGGTGTAGCGCGCCTGGTAATCGGGCGCCGGGTGTTCGAAGCGTGCGGCGTGCAACGGCAGTGCATGGCCGAGGAGGTCATTGCAGATCACCTTCAGCGAAACCATGCAGAACTCGGCATTGAACACCGCCAGGGCCGGGTTCTCCCGATAATCGCTGGCGCTGAACCAGATGTGCTCGCCATCGTCGTCCAGATTCAGCTCGTAGAGTGTTCCCAACAGCGCCGGATAGCGCAGTGCCAGGCGCAAAGCGTCACCTAAGGTGGCACTGGTGAGCAGGGCATAGCCGAGCATGCCGTAGGACGAAACGTGCATGCGCAGGCCCAATTCCAGGCCGATGTCGCGCTTGAGAGCCACGGCGTTGGCGCAGACCTGCATCTCCTGGTTGGTGGTGATACGCGTATCGGCCCGGCTCAGGTCCGCCGCGCTGATGCCGCTGCCGGCCAACAAGGCATCACTGGGCAAGCCTTCGCTTTTAAAGGTGCTCAGTACCAGCGAGACGGCGTTGAGGGTGGTGAGGTGGGAATGAAGCATGTCCGTTTCCAGCCTGGGGGAGCTGGAAACGGAGCAAGTTATATGCCGGATGAAAATCGCAAGCTCGACACAACACTCGATGTGGGAGCGAGCCTGTGGGAGCAAAGCTTGCTCGCGACGCAGTGGACACAAATCCACAATAAGGTCGCGTCATCGTTCTTCGCGAGCAAGCTTTGCTCCCACAGGTTTGCCCTCATAGGGGATTGCCGGTGTCAGATAAGCTCGCCACACAGATCCAGCTCTACCAGTCGCCGAACCTCTTCCACCGGCAGGCCGGCGCCAATCAACGCCTGTAACTTGCCGAGCGCGGCCTCGCGGGTCATGCCGCCGCCGGATAGCACGCCGACACCGCGCAAGCGGCTACCGGCTTCATACACATCCAGCTCGACGCCACCTTCGTGGCATTGGGTCACCGCCACGACCACCACGCCGCTGTCCCGCGCCCGCTCGAGGCTGGCGAGGAAGGCCGGGTTGTCGCTCGGCCCGGTGCCGCTGCCGTAGCATTCCAGCACCAGGCCCTGGATACCGCTGCCCAGCAGGCCATCGAGGATCTGCGCACTGATGCCGGGAAACAGCGGCAGCGCCGCGATATTTGCCAGTTGCTTGGGCTGGTTGTAGTTCAACTGCGTTGGCAGGGTCGGCGCCGGGGTGCCGCCGCCCTGGCGTTCCAGGCGCTTGAACGGATGACGACCGAAGCTGCGCACCTTCGCGCAACGGGTTGGTGCCAGCAGCTCACCGTGGAAGTACAAGTGCACGCCCGGCGCCAGGCCCTGGCCGAGGGCGACCAGGGCGCCGCTGAGGTTTTCCCAGGCGTCGCTGTCGGTCACGCCGGCGGGCAGCATCGAGCCGGTGAAGCAGACCCGCGCATGCAGGCCCAGCAGTTGGAAGCTCATCGCTGCGGCGCTGTAGGCCAGGGTGTCGGTGCCGTGCAGGATCAGTACGCTGTCGCAGCCCTGCACATCCACGGCATCGACCACCGCTTCGCGCAGTTGCTGCCAATAGGCCGGGGTCATGTTGGCGCTGTCGATCAACGGCGACATTTCCCGGAAGCGCCATTGCGGCACGACGAGTTCGGGTTGGCTGTGCAGGTAATCGCGCATCCGCGCTTCGAAACCGGATGCCGGGGCCAGGCCGTGGGCACTGGCCTGCATGCCGATGGTGCCGCCGGTGTAGAGCACCATGACGTGCTGGGCGGCAGGGTAGGTCGAGGGGTTCATGGTTGTTCTCCGAGGACGAAAACGGCAGCGTTACTTCGCTGCCACAACATAAGGCCGAGCATGACGCCGACCTTAGGTTGTGTCACGCCGGACGCAGGGGATGCGTCCGGTTTTTTCCAGGCAGCTTGTTACCGATCAGCGTTGCGCTGCGGTCACGCCAGCCGAAGCGGCGTCAGGCTGGGCAACGGGCGCCGATGGGTTGGCAGGCCAGGCCTTGCGGTCCAGATCCAGGTCCGGGAACTTGCTGGAGTCGAACACCGGAACCTTGATGCCGGCCGAACGCTGGTCATCGTAGTCACGCAGGATGCGCATGCCGACCTTGAACAGCAGGAACAGCGCGATCAGGTTCACGAACGCCAGCAGGGTCATGGTGATGTCGGCGAAAGCGAACACGGTGCCGAGGTTTTCGATGGCGCCCCAGAAAATCAGGGCCAGGACCAGCGCGCGGTAGCCCATCAGGGCCTTGCGATTGTCACCGATCATGAAACGCAGGTTGTTCTCGCCCAGGTAGTAGTTGTAGAGGATCGAGGTGAAGACGAACAACGACAGGGCCACGGAGATGAATATCCGGCCCCAGTCACCCACGACGGCCGCCAGGGAGTTCTGGGTCAGGGCAATGCCGTCGCCTTCGAAGCCTGGGGTGTAGAAGCCCGACAGCAGGATCAGCAACGCGGTGCAGGTGCAGATCACGAAGGTGTCCAGGAACACGCTGAACGCCTGGACTACGCCCTGGGCGACCGGGTGCTCGACCGACGCGACGGCGGCGACGTTAGGCGCACTGCCCAGGCCGGCTTCGTTGGCGAACACGCCACGCTTGACGCCCATGACGATGGCGCTGCCGATCAGGCCGCCGAAGGCCTGGTCCAGACCGAAGGCGCTCTTGACGATAGTCACCAGCATGCCCGGTACATGTTCGAACTGCAGCACGATCACGTAGAGGGTCACGGCGATGTACGCCAGGGTCTTGACCGGTACCAGCAGGTCGGCAACCTTGGCGATGCGCTTGATTCCGCCGATGAACACCAGGCCCAGCAGCACCGCCAGGCCAAGGCCGGTGTAGGTGGTGTCGAAGCCGAAAGCGTTGTTCAGGGAGTGGGTCACTGCGTGGGCTTGCAGGCCGTTGAAGGCGAAGCCGAAGGTGACCAGCAGCAGGAACGCCATGATCATGCCCAACCAGCGTTTCTGCAGGCCGTGCTGGATGTAATAGGACGGGCCGCCACGGTACTGGCCTTCGGAGTCGCAGCGCTTGTAGAGCTGGCCGAGGGAGCACTCGAAGAAGCTGCTGGACATACCGACCAGGGCGGTTACCCACATCCAGAACACCGCACCAGGCCCACCGAGGGTCACGGCGATGCCGACACCGGCGATGTTGCCCGCGCCGACACGACCGGCCAGGCTGAGCATCAGGGCCTGGAAGGAACTGAGCTGGTCGGTGCTGCTTTTCAGGCTGTCACGGAACACCGTGAACATGTGGAAGAAGTGACGGAACTGGACGAAACGCGAGCGGATCGTGAAGTAGCCACCGAGCCCGACAATGAGCACGATCAGCACTTTCCCTGATAGGAAGTCGTTGATGACTTCGAGCATGAGTATTCCTCGCTGTTTTTTGTTTAAGCAAATGCTGGCCATTTGGAAATATCGCGTTACATCGGTCGGCGCGCGGCCCGACAGGTGAGGCGAAGTTTCGTCCCGGTCCATTTTCGCGGGTTTGTTATTAGTTCGGTTTTCGCATGTTTAAGGGTCTCGTTGCGGACGACCGCTCATGCGAAGAGGGGCGGCACTATACCTATCAGTGCGGTGCCCGTCTGCACAGTTGTGGTGCGTCCGACGAAGCGGACCCTTTGAAACACCTGGCCTTACGGTCAGGTTCTTGTGGGGGCGAGCCTGCTCGCGTTGGCTGGCGACACGGTTTACAACGGGCAGCGCGTCGTCGTTTATCGCGAGCAGGTTCCTTCCCACAGGTTCGGTCATCCCTGGCTGCTATCCATTAAAAAAAGGGCTTGGGGAAGATCCCCAAGCCCTCAAAAGGTGAGAGGTGTCTAGTCCCTCGACCTGGTGAGCGGTGGCCGTGTCGATCACGCTTTGAGCGGGACCAGACGCGGAGCAATCATGTTTTCCGGGCGCAGGATGTCGTCGAGCATGGCGTCGTCGAGCAAGCCTTCTTCGCGCACCAGTTCCAGCACGCCGCGGCCACTTTCCAGGGCAACACGGGCGATGCGGGTGGCGTTTTCATAGCCGATGTACGGGTTCAGGGCGGTGACCAGGCCGATCGAGTGCTCGACCAGTTCACGGCAGCGCGCTTCGTTGGCGGTGATGCCGACGATGCAGTGTTCGCGCAGCATGTCCATGGCCCGTTGCAGCAGGCGGATCGAGTCGAAGATCTTGAAGGCGATCAGCGGCTCCATCACGTTCAGTTGCAGTTGGCCGCCTTCGGCCGCGATGGTCAGGGCCAGGTCGTTGCCGATGATTTGGAATGCCACCTGGTTGACCGCTTCCGGGATCACCGGGTTGACCTTGCCGGGCATGATCGAGCTGCCTGGTTGGCGGGCCGGCAGGTTGATTTCGTTGATGCCGGTGCGTGGGCCGCTGGACAGCAGGCGCAGGTCGTTGCAGATCTTCGACAGCTTGACCGCGGTGCGCTTGAGCATGCCGGAGAACAGCACGAAGGCGCCCATGTCGGAGGTGGCTTCGATCAGGTCGGCGGCCGGAACCAGCGGCTGGCCGCTGATGGTCGCCAGGCGCTGCACGGCCAGGGCCTGGTAGCGCGGATCGGCGTTGATGCCGGTGCCGATGGCGGTGCCACCCAGGTTCACTTCGGTGAGCAGTTCAGGCGCCAGGGTTTTCAGGCGTGCCAGGTCTTCGCTCAGGGTGGTGGCGAAGGCGCGGAATTCCTGGCCGAGGGTCATCGGCACGGCATCCTGCAGCTGGGTGCGGCCCATTTTCAGGACGTGGCTGAATTCTTCGCCCTTGGCGGCGAACGCCTGGATCAGGCTGTCGAGGCTGGCCAGCAACGCGTCGTGACCCAGCAGCAGGCCCAGGCGGATCGCGGTCGGGTAGGCGTCGTTGGTGGACTGCGCCATGTTCACGTCGTTGTTGGGGTGCAGGTACTGGTACTCGCCTTTCTGGTGGCCCATGGCCTCCAGCGCGATGTTGGCGATGACTTCGTTGGCATTCATGTTGGTCGACGTGCCGGCGCCGCCCTGGATCATGTCCACCACGAATTCTTCGTGGAAGTCGCCGCGGATCAATCGTGCACAGGCTTCGCTGATGGCGGCGTGCTTGGCTTCGCTGAGCTGCCCCAGTTCGCGGTTGGCGTCAGCGGCGGCCTGTTTGACCATTGCCAGACCGACCACCAGCTTGGGGTAATGCGAGATCGGGACGCCGGAGAGACGGAAGTTGTTTACCGCTCGTAGGGTCTGGATGCCGTAATACGCTTGCGCTGGTACTTCGAGTACGCCAAGCAGGTCTTTTTCTGTGCGGAATGATGCAGCGGAGGACATGACGGAAATCATCTCGATAAGGACCCGGTCTGAGCCGGAACGCTGTGGATCCTAGGCTCTGGGAAAAAATAGGGCCAATGCTGTTAAACACTGGCCTATGCATATTCGGCATAATGCCGGTGTGACGCCGACGGTGCGGCGAACGTGTGACCTGTTTTGGTGCATGTAGGGGAGGACGTGATGAATCTTGAAAGCAAATGGCTCGAGGACTTCAGTGCCCTGGCCGCGACCCGCAGTTTCTCCCAGGCGGCCGAGCGGCGTTTCGTGACGCAACCGGCATTCAGCCGGCGAATTCGCAGCCTTGAGGCTGCGCTGGGGCTGACCCTGGTCAACCGTTCCCGTACGCCCGTCGAGCTGACGGCGGCGGGGCAGTTGTTCCTGGTGACGGCACGTACCGTGGTGGAGCAATTGGGTGAAGTGCTGCGCCATTTGCATCACCTGGAAGGCGGGCAGGGTGAAGTCATCCAAGTGGCCGCCGCCCACTCCCTGGCGCTGGGCTTCTTCCCACGCTGGATCGCGCAACTGCGCAACGAAGGGATGAACATCGCCACGCGGCTGGTGGCGACCAACGTCGGTGACGCTGTCCACGCCCTGCGTGAAGGTGGCTGCGATTTGATGCTGGCCTTCTACGATCCGGATTCGGCCATGCAGATGGACCCGGAGATCTTCCCGTCGCTGCACCTGGGCCAGACCGAAATGCTCCCGGTGTGCGCCGCCGATGCCAACGGCAACCCGCTGTTCGACCTTGAAGGCGAGGCCAGCGTGCCGCTGCTGGCCTACAGCGCCGGGGCGTTCCTCGGGCGTTCGGTCAACCAGTTGTTGCGCCAGCGGGCGCTGCGGTTCACCACGATCTACGAGACGGCCATGGCCGACAGCCTGAAAAGCATGGCCCTGGAAGGCCTGGGCATCGCCTGGGTACCGCACCTGAGCGTACGCGCCGAACTGGCCCGGGGCGAACTGGTGATCTGCGGTGGCACGCAATGGCACGTGCCCTTGGAGATCCGCCTGTACCGCTGCGCCCTGGTGCGCAAGGCCAATGTGCGGTTGCTGTGGCGCAAGCTCGAAGGCGGCGCGGCGCAGGGCGCCATCGGATCCTGAAAACAACGCGGACCCCCTTGTGGGAGCGAGCTTGCTCGCGATGACGACCTGACATTCACAGTTGCATAGACTGACCTACCGCTATCGCGAGCAAGCTCGCTCCCACAGGGATTTGCGTTGTTGGTTCGCTGACCTGCGAGTCAATAAAACCGCCACTTCACCCCAAATGACAGATGGTCGGCGAAAGTGCGTTTAACGCACCATTTTCGGTATACTGCCCGGCCTTCGGTCGGTTCGCCCGGCCATAATTCGTACAACAAGCCACGCCGGTTTCCTGCGTGGCTTGTTGTTTTTTGACGCGCCTGCGGGCGCCCAGAGAGAAGAGGCACGACGATGAGTGCACTGGTTGGCGTGATCATGGGCTCCAAGTCCGATTGGTCCACCCTTAGCCACACCGCCGATATGCTGGAAAAGCTCGGCATCCCTTACGAGGTGAAAGTGGTCTCCGCCCACCGTACCCCGGACCTGCTGTTCCAGTACGCCGAAGAGGCCGAGGCACGTGGCATCGAGGTGATCATCGCCGGTGCCGGTGGCGCGGCCCACTTGCCGGGCATGTGCGCGGCCAAGACCCACCTGCCGGTGCTGGGCGTACCGGTCCAGTCGTCGATGCTCTCGGGGGTCGACTCGTTGCTGTCGATCGTGCAGATGCCGGCCGGTATCCCGGTCGCGACCCTGGCCATCGGCAAGGCCGGCGCGATCAACGCGGCCCTGCTGTCGGCGAGCATCCTGGGCGCCAAGCACCCACAGTTTCATACCGTGCTGAAAAAATTCCGCGCTGAGCAGACAGACAGCGTCCTGGACAATCCAGACCCACGCATTGCCTGAGGTTGTTGACGAATGAAGATCGGTGTAATCGGTGGCGGCCAGTTGGGTCGCATGTTGGCCCTGGCAGGTACGCCGCTGGGGATGAACTTCGCTTTCCTGGACCCGGCGCCTGATGCCTGTGCCGCGGCGCTGGGTGAACACCTGCGGGCCGACTACGGCGACCAGGATCACCTGCGCCAATTGGCCGATGAAGTCGATCTGGTGACCTTCGAATTCGAAAGCGTCCCGGCCGAAACCGTGGCCTTCCTGTCCCAGTTCGTCCCGGTCTACCCGAGCGCCGAAGCCTTGCGGATCGCCCGTGACCGCTGGTTCGAAAAGAACATGTTCAAGGACCTGGGCATCCCCACGCCGGCTTTCGCCGACATTCAGTCCCAGGCCGACCTGGACGCCGCTGTCGCCGCCATCGGCCTGCCCGCCGTGCTCAAGACCCGTACCCTGGGTTACGACGGCAAGGGCCAGAAAGTCCTGCGCAAGCCTGAAGACGTGGTCGGTACATTTGCCGAGCTTGGCAGCGTGGCCTGCCTGCTGGAAGGTTTCGTGCCGTTCACCGGGGAAGTCTCGCTGATCGCCGTGCGTGCCCGCGACGGTGAGATCCGCTTCTATCCGCTGGTGCACAACACCCACAAGGACGGCATCCTCAAGCTGTCCGTCGCCAGCACCGATCATCCGTTGCAGGCCCTGGCCGAGGACTACTCCAGCCGGGTGCTCAAGCAACTGGACTATGTCGGCGTGATGGCGTTCGAGTTCTTCGAAGTGGACGGTGGCCTCAAGGCCAACGAAATCGCACCGCGGGTACACAACTCCGGGCACTGGACCACCGAAGGCGCCGAGTGCAGCCAGTTCGAAAACCACCTGCGGGCGGTGGCCGGGCTGCCACTGGGGTCGACCGCCAAGGTCGGTGAAAGCGCGATGCTCAATTTCATCGGCAAGGTCCCGGACAGCGACAAGGTCCTGGCGATTGCCGACTGCCATTTGCATCACTATGGCAAGGCGTTCAAGGTCGGGCGCAAGGTCGGTCACGCCAACCTGCGCTGCGCTGACCGGGCCACGCTGGCCCAGCAGATCATCAAGGTCGAGACGCTGATCGCCGAACAATAATCTGGAACGGCGGTGGAACCATTCGTCGGCTAATCTTTCTCATGGCTAAGTGCCAAAGCCTGACCGGGCTTTGGCTTAGCGACTCAATGAGAGGGGAAATGCCATGGGTATCATCGGAACTATCTTTATCGGCTTGATCGTTGGCCTGCTGGCGCGCTTCCTGAAACCGGGCGATGACAGCATGGGCTGGATCATGACCATCCTGCTCGGTATCGGCGGTTCGTTGGCGGCCACTTACGGCGGCCAGGCCCTGGGCATCTACCAGGCCGGCCAAGGCGCAGGTTTCATCGGTGCCCTGGTGGGCGCGATCGTGTTGCTGGTGATCTACGGCCTGATCAAAAGAAACTGATCCAAATGCAGCAAGGCCCTCTCCGCGTGGCGAGCCGAGGGGGCTAGAATGCTCGGCGTTTCACTTTTCATTCATTGCCGAGCCCTTTCATGCGCCGTCTAGTATTGACCCTTCTTCTGCTGGGCAGTGGCCTGGCCCATGCCGCCGAGCTGCCGGAAACCGACTGGCTCGAACTGATGCCCAAGTCGGACCAGAAAGCCCTCGAGGCCATGCCCGAGATCGACCACAACTCCCCGGAAGCCAACGGCACCTTCACTGAAAAAGGCGGCCTGAAACAAAGCAAGGGCTTGCCGGCGGTGATGTATTCGACCAAGACCGTGGCGGCCATGAACGACAAGCACATCCGCATCGGCGGGTACCCGGTGCCGCTGGAAACCGACGCCAAGGGCCGCAGCACGCTGTTTTTCCTGGTGCCCTACCCTGGCGCCTGCATCCACGTCCCGCCACCGCCGCCTAACCAATTGGTGCTGGTGCGCTATCCCAAGGGCCTGAAGCTGGACGACATCTACACGCCGCTCTGGGTGACGGGCACGCTGAAGATCGAAAAGGTCGACAACGACCTGGCGAGCGCGGCGTATGCGCTGGAGGCGGAGAAGGTGAGGGTGGTGCAGGAGGCGGATTTGTAGGGCGAAACCCAATGTGGGAGCGAGCTTGCTCGCGATGGCGGTGTGTCAGTCGACGCTGAGGTTGACTGTCCGTCCGCTATCGCGAGCAAGCTCGCTCCCACAGTGGTTTTTGTGGTGGGGTTTAGAGGGGCTTGCTGCAGATGCTCACGCCAAGGGTATGGCTGGCCTGTGGCAACAACGTCACCACGTCGTCCATCACATTCGCCGTCTCGATGCACAACATGCGCTGCCAGCCATCGTCGGCCATGTCGCTGAAGGCCTTGGCGCGTTCGGTCCAGGGGTTCCAGATCACCGCCGAGCGCGAACCGCTGCTGCTCAGTTCGATCCGTCGTTCCCAGTGCGGGTCAATGATGCTCAGCGTCGGCGGGGTGTCGAGGTAGATGCGGTCGGTCTCGCTGGCAAATGTCAGGTCGCCGGCCTGGGTGTGGGTATTCCAGTCGTCCAGGGTCTCGATGTAGCTCAAGCCATCCACCCCTTCGACCCGCACGTTGCGTACGTCGCTCACGGCGAAGTAGCTGTGCAGCGCCTGGCTGAGGCTGACGGTTTCGCTGCCACGGTTATGGCTGGTGAGGCGGATGTGCAGCTGCTCGTCCATCACGATGGTCAGCGTCAGGTCCACCTGGTGAGGCCAGCCCGCAAGGCCATTCTCGGGGTAGGGCAGCACGAACTCCACCTTGAGGCTTTCGCCTTCGGCTTCGATGCCCTTCAATTCCCAATCCATCGCCCGCACCAGGCCGTGGGCCGTGGCGGGGGCGTCGCTCACACGCATGGCCTGTACGCTGTCGGGGTTGCGCGTCAGGTTGCCGAACCACGGCCAGCACACCGGCACGCCCGCGCGGATGCTCTTGCCGGTCTTGAACGTGGCCTGGTCGTTGAGCCAGATCAGTGGCGGCTGGCCGTCCACTTGATAACTGAGGATGTGCGCGCCTTGCTGGGCTACCAGCAACTCGGCCTGACCGTGACGGATGCGCCAGGCGTTCAGTTCATCCAGTTTGACCGCTTCGACGTTGGGCGTAGGCATGTTGCAAATCTCGCTCGGGAACAGGGACTGCAATGGACCGCAAAACGGCCGCCGTGTTTAACGGGCGCGCGGCGGAACCGAGCGGGTACGACCGCTGCCGTCGATGGCGACAAAGACAAAGACCGCCTCGGTCACCTTGCGCCATTCACTGGACAGCGGGTCGTCGCTCCAGACCTCGACCATCATCTGGATCGAGCTGCGGCCGATTTCCAGCGCCTGGGTATAAAAGGAAAGCTGCGCACCCACCGCCACCGGCACCAGGAACGCCATGCGATCGATCGCCACGGTGGCCACTCGTCCGCCGGCCACCTTGCTGGCCATGGCGGTGCCGGCCAGGTCCATCTGGGACACCAGCCAGCCACCGAAAATATCGCCGAAGCCGTTGGTCTCGCGAGGGAGCGCGGTGATTTGCAGGGCCAGGTCGCCTTGCGGGATTGGATCTTCTTGTTCGAGCTCTATCATGCCGGGGGGCCTCTGACCCGTAACGCTGTCTGGTACTTCAGGTGAATAGCCGTCTTTGAAAAAAACGATTCAGCCCGAACATACTGCGTTCGTCACGTTTTTCGTAAAGGCGTGCCAAAGGGAAACTCTGCGAAACCGGCTGGTTCTGGTAATACGCCACCAACGACGTTTTCGCACAGCAACCCCTTACAGAGTACTGCAAGGTTGCGAGTATATCGGGCGATAGACGTCGAGACGACCACTCGGTTCTGATTTCGACTATCAAATACGCGCCTCTATGTGCTTTTTCGAACAATTTGCTATCGTGCCGGACCTGCCCAGGCCCCAACCCGTATTGCCAGGGTTGCAGAATTGACTATAAGAGAAGCCCTTGCCATGACCACTGCGCCTTCGAGCACGGCGACGCCCGCACAACCAGCACGTCCACTGACCCGCAACGATTACAAGACCCTGTCGCTTTCAGCTTTGGGCGGTGCGCTGGAGTTCTACGATTTCATCATCTTCGTGTTCTTTGCCACCGTGGTCGGCAAATTGTTCTTTCCTGCCGAAATGCCTGAGTGGCTGCGCCTGATGCAGACCTTCGGCATTTTTGCCGCCGGTTACCTGGCCCGGCCGCTGGGCGGGATCATCATGGCCCACTTCGGCGACCTGCTGGGGCGCAAGAAAATGTTCACCCTGAGCATTTTCATGATGGCTGTGCCGACCCTGATCATGGGGCTGTTGCCCACCTATGCGCAGATCGGCATGTGGGCGCCCATCCTGCTGTTGCTGATGCGGGTGATCCAGGGTGCGGCCATCGGCGGGGAAGTGCCGGGGGCCTGGGTCTTCGTTTCTGAACATGTTCCGGCGCGCCACATCGGCTACGCCTGCGGCACCCTGACCTGCGGCCTGACGGCGGGGATTCTGTTGGGTTCGCTGGTCGCCACAGCCATCAACAGCCTTTATACGCCGGTGGAAGTGGCGGATTACGCCTGGCGGATCCCGTTCCTGCTGGGCGGTGTGTTCGGTCTGTTTTCGGTGTACCTGCGCCGCTGGCTCCACGAAACCCCGGTGTTCGCCGAGCTGCAACTGCGCAAGGCCCTGGCCGAGGAAATACCGCTGCGGGCCGTGCTGCGCGATCATCGCGGCGCCATCGCGATTTCGATGCTGCTGACCTGGCTGCTGTCGGCCGGCATCATCGTGATCATCCTGATGACCCCGACGGTGTTGCAGACCGTTTACCACTTCAGCCCGACCACCGCGTTGCAGGCCAACAGCCTGGCGATCGTGTTCCTGAGCTTTGGTTGCATCGGCTCCGGCGTGCTGGCCGACCGCTTCGGCGCCGGGCGGGTATTTGTCTTCGGTAGCGCGTTGCTGCTGATCACCTCCTGGACCTTTTATCACCGCCTGTTCGACCACCCCGACTGGCTATTCCCGCTCTATGCGCTGAGCGGCCTGCTGGTGGGCACCATCGGCGCGGTGCCTTACGTCATGGTCAAGGCGTTCCCGGCCGTGGTGCGCTTCAGCGGCCTGTCGTTCTCCTACAACCTGGCGTACGCCATCTTCGGCGGCCTGACCCCGATGATCGTTACCCTGCTGCTCAAGGAAAGCCCGCTGGGACCGGCCTATTACGTGGCGGTGATCTGCGGTATCGGGATTGCCGTGGGCGGTTATCTCTGGAAGAAGGGGCGCTAGGCCCGAATCTTTCGCTGACTGCACGGGCTTCATCGCGAGCAAGCTCGCTCCCACAGAGGGCTGCGTTCACCGCAAATCCACTGTGGGAGCGAGCTTGCTCGCGATTGGGCCGGCATGAATCATCCTGTAAAACTCAATGCTGGCCTTTCATCCAATTGTCATATTTCAGCCATAGAGTGTTCACACGGCTTACCAATACTTGGCCGACTTAACACACCTCTCTGCTAGGAGTAAGGCATGAAACTGAAGCGTTTGATGGCGGCAATGACTTTTGTCGCTGCTGGCGTTGCGACTGCCAACGCGGTTGCCGCTGTTGACCCTGCGATCCCGAGCTACACCAAGACCACCGGTGTGTCGGGCAACCTCTCCAGCGTCGGCTCCGATACCCTGGCCAACCTGATGACCTTGTGGGCCGAGAACTACAAGAAAGAATACCCGAACGTAAACATCCAGATTCAGGCCGCCGGTTCCTCCACCGCGCCGCCCGCGCTCACCGAAGGCACCGCCAACCTGGGCCCGATGAGCCGCAAGATGAAGGACAACGAACTGCAGGCCTTCGAACAGAAGTACGGCTACAAGCCAACCGCTATTCCGGTTGCCGTGGACGCCCTGGCCGTATTCGTGCACAAGGACAACCCGATCAAGCACCTGACCATGGCTCAGGTCGACGCCATTTTTTCCTCGACTCGCCTCTGCGGCGCCAAGGCTGACGTCAAGACCTGGGGCGACCTGGGCGTGACCGGCGACCTGGCCAACAAGCCGGTCCAACTGTTCGGTCGTAACTCGGTGTCCGGCACCTACGGCTACTTCAAGGAAGAAGCCTTGTGCAAAGGCGACTACAAGCCAAACGTCAACGAACAGCCGGGTTCGGCTTCGGTTGTGCAGTCGATCAGCAGCTCGCTTAACGGCATCGGCTACTCGGGTATCGGCTACAAGACCGCCAGCGTGAAAACCGTTGCCCTGGCCAAGAAAGAAGGCGGCGAGTTCATTGAAGACACCGAAGAAAACGCCCTGAACGGCAAGTACCCGCTGTCGCGTTTCCTCTACGTCTACGTCAACAAGGCGCCGAACAAGCCTCTGGCCCCGCTGGAAGCCGAGTTCGTGAAGCTGATCCTGTCCAAGCAAGGTCAGGAAGTCGTGGTCAAGGACGGCTACATCCCGGTACCTGCCAAAGTCGCCGCCAAGGCACTGGCTGACCTGGGTCTGCAGGAAGGCGGCAACGTCGCCAAGCAGTAATACCTGAGCCCGGGCCAACGCCCGGGCTCTCTGTGGGAGCGGGCTTGCTCGCGAATGCGGTGGATCAGTCGGCATCCATGTCGAATGCGCTGGCCCCTTCGTGAGTAAGCCCGCTCCCACAGACACGAATTTTCCGTCCGCTGCCGCTTCTAGCTGGCGGCGGATTTGTTGCGTCACTTCACTGTCATCTTTCTGTCATACAGGATCGCTAGGGTGTGCGCATGAATGATCTGGCCAACTCCACAATGACTACGACTTCCCCTCCCAAGCGCATTGATTTCAATACGCCTGAGTTGCAACGCAAGCGTCGCATCCGCGCGCTCAAGGATCGCCTGACCCGCTGGTACGTGCTGGTCGGCGGCCTCGCCGTCCTGGCGGCCATTACGCTGATTTTCTTCTTCCTGGCCTACGTGGTGCTGCCCCTGTTCCAGGGCGCGGACCTGACCGCCAAGGACTCGATCACCCCGGCCTGGATGCAAGACGCCGGCAAACCGCTGATGATCTCTATCGAAGAACAGAACCAGGTCGCCATGCGGGTTTCCGACAAGGGCCAGGCGCTGTTTTTCGACGTCAGCAGTGGCGCCGAACTGCGCCGTGTCGACCTGCCGATCCCGGCCGGCGCCAGCGTCACCGCCATTGGCGAGGACCAGCCCGGCAGCCCATTGGTGGCGATCGGTCTGTCCAACGGCCAGGCCTTGGTGTTCCGTCACACTTATAAGGTCACCTACCCGGACGGCAAGAAAACCATCTCGCCCGCCGTCGAATACCCTTACGGCGAGACGCCGATGGCCTTGAACGAACAGGGCGCGGCCCTGGAGCATGTCAGCCTCAACGCCACGGATTCGACCCTGCTGTTGGCCGGCTCCAGCGGCGCCCAGTTGCAAGTGCTGTCGCTCACCAGCGAAGAAAACATGATGACCGGTGAAGTCACCAGCGAGCAGACGCGTATCGACCTGCCGCAGATGACCGAGCCGGTGAAGAACATCTTCGTCGACCCGCGCCAGCAATGGCTGTATGTGGTCAACGGACGTGCCCAGGCCGATGTGTTCAGCCTGCGGGACAAGAGCCTCAACGGCCGTTACAAGCTGCTGGAAAACGCCGACGCCCAAGTCACCGCCGCCACCCAGTTGGTGGGCGGGATCTCGCTGATCATCGGCGACTCCAAGGGCGGCCTGGCCCAATGGTTCATGGCCCGGGATCCGGACGGTGAGCTGCGCTTCAAGCAGATTCGAACCTTCCAGATGGGTAGCGCGCCCATCGTCGAGATCAGCGCCGAAGAACGTCGCAAGGGTTTCGTGGCGCTCGACGCCGCCGGCAAGCTCGGCGTGTTCCACAGCACCGCCCACCGCACCCTGCTGGTGGACCAGGTGGTCGACGGCCAGGGTCTGTTCGGCATGTCGCCACGGGCCAACCGCCTGATCGTTGAACAGGGCGGCAAGCTGCAACCGTTGACGCTGGACAACCCGCACCCGGAAGTGTCGTGGAGCGCGTTGTGGAGCAAGGTCTGGTACGAAAACTACGACGAACCTAAATATGTCTGGCAATCGACCGCCGCCAACACCGACTTCGAACCCAAGCTGAGCCTCTCGCCGCTGACCTTCGGTACCCTGAAGGCGGCGTTCTACGCGATGCTGCTGGCCGCGCCGCTGGCGGTTGCCGCAGCGATCTACACCGCCTACTTCATGGCCCCGGGCATGCGCCGCAAGGTCAAGCCGGTGATCGAGCTGATGGAGGCGATGCCGACGGTGATCCTCGGTTTCTTCGCCGGCCTGTTCCTGGCGCCGTATGTCGAAGGGCACCTGCCGGGTATCTTCAGCCTGTTGATGTTGCTGCCGATCGGCATCCTGGTCACCGGTTTCGCCTTCAGCCGCCTGCCGGAATCCATTCGCTTGAGAGTGCCCGAGGGCTGGGAAAGCGCCCTGTTGATCCCGGTCATCCTGTTCGTGGGCTGGCTCTCGCTGTACATGAGCCCGTACATGGAGGCCTGGTTCTTCGGCGGCGACATGCGCATGTGGATCTCCCATGACCTGGGCATCACCTACGACCAGCGCAACGCCCTGGTGGTGGGCCTGGCGATGGGCTTCGCGGTGATCCCGAACATCTATTCCATTGCCGAAGACGCCGTGTTCAGTGTGCCGCGCGGCCTGACCCTGGGCTCCCTGGCCCTCGGTGCCACGCCGTGGCAGACCATGACCCGCGTGGTGATCCTCACCGCCAGCCCGGGCATCTTCTCGGCGCTGATGATCGGCATGGGCCGTGCGGTGGGCGAGACCATGATCGTGCTGATGGCCACCGGTAACACGCCGGTCATGGAAATGAACCTGTTCGAAGGCCTGCGCACCCTGGCGGCCAACGTGGCGGTGGAGATGCCCGAGTCGGAAGTCGGCGGCAGCCACTACCGCGTGCTGTTCCTGTCGGCCCTGGTGTTGCTGTTGTTCACCTTCGTCATGAACACCCTCGCCGAGCTGATCCGTCAGCGTCTGCGCAAGAAATATTCGTCGCTTTAAGAAAGGTAGAAGTCTGTGAAACAGAACTCCCTGAAAGGATGGTTCAAGAGCGGCGCCCCCGGCGTCTGGATCAGCGGTGGCGCGGTGTCCATCGCGGTCATCATGACCATTGGCCTGCTGGCGGTGATCGCTGTGCGCGGCCTGGGCCACTTCTGGCCGGCAGACCTGATCCACGCCAACTACAACGTGCCGGGCATGCCTGCGCACCTGGTGGTCGGCGAAGTGGTGCAGAAAGAAGAAGTACCTCGTGAGCGCCTGAAAAGCGCCGGCCTGCCGGTGCCGGACGAAGGCCCCGAGTTCATGACCCGCGAACTGATCAAGGTCGGCAACCGAGACCTGAACGGCACTGACTTCACCTGGATCGTCGGCGATTGGCTGACCAACCAGACCACGCCGCCGGAACTGATGGCCATCGAGCGTCGTGAGTGGGGCAACTTCTACGGTTACCTGGTCAACGTCAAGGAAGGCGGCAAGGTCATCGCCGAGGGCGAAGCGGCCTGGCCGCAACTGCAGGCTCGCGTACAGCGGGTCAATCAGTTGGCCGCCGAACTCAAGACCCTGGAAAAAGTCGACATCGGCGCCATCAACGCCGGTCTGGAGCGTATCCGCCTGCACGGTCGCAAGCTGGAGCTGGACGGCAAGCTCGATGCTTCGGCCCAGGCCGACCTGGAAAGCGAGCGCGCCGAACTCAACGCCCGCTACAAGGACATCGAAGCGCGCCTGGCCGACCTGCACGCGCAGTTCAACCGCGACAGCCTGACGGCCCGCGATGCCAACGGCAAGGAAGTGGAGATCGAAATCGGCAAAGTGGTGCACGCCTACCAGCCAAACGGCATGGGCACGTTCACCAAGCTGGGTTTCTACTTCAGCAAGGTCTGGGAATTCCTCAGCGATGACCCCCGTGAAGCCAACACCGAAGGCGGCATCTTCCCGGCGATTTTCGGCACCGTGATGATGACCCTGATCATGGCGATGATCGTGACGCCGTTCGGCGTGCTGGCGGCGGTCTACCTGCGTGAGTACGCCCGCCAGGGCCCGATGACCCGCCTGATCCGCATCGCGGTGAACAACCTCGCGGGCGTTCCGGCCATTGTTTACGGCGTGTTCGGCCTGGGCTTCTTCGTCTACGTGCTGGGTGGTTCGGTCGATCGCTTGTTCTTCCCCGAAGCCTTGCCGGCACCGACCTTCGGCACCCCGGGCCTGCTCTGGGCGTCCTTGACCCTGGCGCTGCTAGCGGTGCCGGTGGTGATCGTGGCCACCGAAGAAGGCCTGGCGCGGATCCCGCGTACCGTGCGCGAAGGTTCCCTGGCCCTCGGTGCGACCAAGGCCGAGACCCTGTGGAAAATCGTCCTGCCCATGGCCAGCCCGGCAATGATGACCGGCATGATCCTCGCCGTGGCCCGCGCCGCCGGTGAAGTGGCGCCGTTGATGCTGGTAGGTGTGGTGAAACTGGCCCCGTCGCTGCCGCTGGACGGCAACTACCCGTACCTGCACCTGGACCAGAAGATCATGCACCTGGGCTTCCATATCTATGACGTCGGTTTCCAGAGCCCGAACGTTGAAGCGGCGCGACCGCTGGTCTATGCCACGGCGCTGCTGCTGGTGCTGGTGATCGCCACGCTCAACCTGTCGGCCGTGTGGATCCGTAACCACCTGCGCGAGAAGTACAAGGCACTGGATAGTTGATGGTCTGTGGGAGCGAGCTTGCTCGCGAAGCTTCTGGCGGCCTCGAGGGCCCCTTCGCGAGCAAGCTCGCTCCCACACTGATCGGCGTTCACTGGAATTTCATGGGGCCGCCACACAGGCGTTCCGAACCGAATTTGTTAGCACAGGGAGCCTCCCATGCAACACGAAGCACATACACACGGCATCAACATGTCGGCCCTGGGCCGCGACAAGCAGAGCCTGGATCTGGCGCAGGAAACCGTCGCCATCGAAGTACCCGGCCTGAGCCTGTTCTACGGCGAGAAGCAGGCGCTGTATGACGTCAGCCTGAATATCCCGAAACAGCGCGTCACCGCGTTCATCGGTCCATCGGGTTGCGGCAAGTCAACCTTGCTGCGCACCTTCAATCGCATGAACGACCTGGTGGACGGCTGCCGCGTCGAAGGTGAAATCAACCTCTACGGCAACAACATCTACCGCAAGGGCGAAGACGTGGCCGAGCTGCGCCGTCGCGTCGGCATGGTGTTCCAGAAGCCGAACCCGTTCCCGAAAACCATCTACGAGAACGTGGTCTACGGCTTGCGCATCCAGGGCATCAACAAGAAGCGCATCCTCGACGAAGCCGTGGAATGGGCCCTCAAGGGCGCCGCGCTGTGGGACGAGGTCAAGGACCGTCTGCATGAGTCGGCCCTCGGTCTGTCCGGCGGCCAGCAGCAACGTCTGGTGATCGCCCGCACCATCGCCGTGGAACCGGAAGTGCTGCTGCTCGACGAACCCTGCTCGGCCCTCGACCCGATCTCGACGCTGAAAGTCGAAGAGCTGATCTACGAGCTCAAGTCCAAGTTCACCATCGTCATCGTGACCCACAACATGCAACAGGCGGCGCGGGTTTCCGACTACACCGCGTTCATGTACATGGGCAAACTGGTGGAATTCGGCGATACCGATACGCTGTTCACCAATCCGGCGAAGAAACAGACCGAAGACTACATCACCGGTCGCTACGGCTAGTCGAGGCAACTGCATAGCCGCACTGCGCTATCAGGATCAACATTTAACTGCTTGAAGCTTGCAGCTTGAAGCTTGCAACTTTCGCGGAGCGAACAAGATGATTTCGAAGGAAGGCCTTACTCACCATATTTCCGCACAGTTCAACGCTGAGCTGGAGGAAGTGCGCAGTCACTTGCTGGCCATGGGCGGGCTGGTGGAAAAGCAGGTCAACGACGCGGTGACCGCACTGATCGAGGCCGACTCCGGCCTGGCCCAGCAGGTGCGCGAAATCGATGACCAGATCAACCAGATGGAGCGCAACATCGACGAGGAGTGCCTGCGGATCCTGGCCCGTCGTCAGCCGGCTGCGTCCGACCTGCGTCTGATCATCAGCATCTCCAAGTCGGTGATCGATCTTGAGCGGATCGGCGACGAAGCCACCAAGATCGCCCGTCGTGCCATTCAGTTATGCGAAGAAGGCGAGGCGCCGCGCGGCTACGTCGAGGTTCGCCACATCGGCGACCAGGTGCGCAACATGGTCCGCGACGCACTGGACGCCTTCGCCCGCTTCGACGCCGACCTGGCGTTGTCGGTGGCCCAGTACGACAAGATCATCGACCGCGAATACAAGACCGCCCTGCGCGAGCTGGCGACCTACATGATGGAAGACCCGCGCTCCATTTCCCGGGTGTTGAGCATTATCTGGGTGCTGCGTTCTCTGGAGCGTATCGGCGATCATGCGCGCAACATCTCGGAACTTGTCATCTACCTGGTGCGCGGTACCGATGTGCGCCATTTGGGGCTCAAGCGGATGAAGGAAGAAGTTCAGGGCACCCCGTCCGAAACCGCTAATGTTCCGGGCGAAACTGACGATAAGTAAGATTGCCAAGAAAAGCGCCCGGCCTTTTGGTCGGGCTTTTTTTTGGGTTTTTTTTAATCGAAAGCAGCACCCCGCGAACGAAAAGTCCCGGCGTGACTGACGGTTTTTTTGGCAATATGCCATCAGTAAAAGCGGTATGCTTGCCGGGATTTTTTAGAGGTGTATCTGGATGAGTAAGGTCAGTGTGTTGGTCGTGGACGATGCTTCGTTCATTCGTGACCTGGTGAAGAAGTGCCTGCGCAACTACTTCCCGGGCGTGCGTATCGAAGACGCGGTGAACGGCAAGAAAGCCCAGGCCCTGCTGGCTCGCGAGGCATTCGATCTGGTGCTGTGCGATTGGGAAATGCCGGAAATGTCCGGCCTCGAACTGCTGACCTGGTGCCGCCAGCAGGACACCCTCAAGGGCATGCCCTTCGTGATGGTCACCAGCCGCGGCGACAAGGAAAACGTGGTCCAGGCGATCCAGGCCGGCGTTTCCGGCTACGTCAGCAAACCGTTCACCAACGAACAGTTGCTGACCAAGGTCAAGCAGGCCCTGCACAAGGTCGGCAAGCTCGACACGCTGATGAACAGTGCCCCGACCAAGATGAACTCGGCGTTCGGTAATGATTCCCTCAGCGCCCTGACGGGCAATAAGGCGCCGGTTGCGGCTGTTGCTTCGGCGCCAGCGGCGAATCCGTTTGCCAAGCCGGCGGCCGCTCCCGCTCCCGCAGCCGCTGCTGCCCCGGCCCGTGGACTGCTCAACAGCCCACCGGTCAAGGCGCCGGTAGCCGCCGCTTCGACGACCAACCGTGGCCAAGGCCAGTTGCGCCTGTCCAGCGGCACCCAGCAATGCGTGATCAAGGCCTTGAGCCTCAAGGAAGCGCTGCTGGTGGTCAAGCGCACCGACACCCTGCCACAAGTGCTCGAAAGCGCAGTGCTGGACATGGAACAGGGCGACAACGCCGAAACGGCCCGTCTCAACGGCTACCTGCATGCCATCGTCGCCCATGAGCAGACCCCCGACAGCGAATGGCTGCAACTGACGTTCCGCTTCGTCGACAAAGACCCGCAGAAACTCGACTACATCTCCCGCCTGATCGCTCGCGGCACGGCGCAGAAACATTTCGTGCCGGGTGCCTGATCCGGCGGCGACTTTGAGTCCGCTATCGCGAGCAAGCTCGCTCCCACACTCGATCCAGTGAATACTGAAGATCCCGTGTGGGAGCGAGCTTGCTCGCGATGGGGCCATAAGATCCAACACCGATCGCTGATCCAATTTTGAAACATCCGTCGACTACGCTGGTCCATCCCAGCTGCTAGGCTGCTGTGCAGGCCTTCATTTTCGACAGAACCTTTGCCCATGCTCGTGCCCCTGCTGTTTGCCTGTGGTCTTGTCCTGGCCTCCACCTCGGCCGTGGCCATGACGATCTACAAATCCACCGATGCCAATGGTGTGGTGTCCTATAGCGACCGCCCCAGCAAGGGCGCCCAGGTGTTCGTGTTCCGCGACCGCATGGTCGAACGCCTGGAGCGGCAGGTGTTTCTGGATATCAAGAAGCAGAACGGCGCGGACGCGGTGTTCGTGCGCAACGATCTGTACGCGCCGGTGGAGATCGAGTTGAGTTTCGCCGGGCTGCGCAATGTCAGCGGGGCGCCGAGCCGGCCGATTCGTCGGGTGCTGCCGGCGCGCAGCAACCTGCGCCTGGCGCTGCTCACGGCCACCCGGCCCGGCAGGCCGCTGGTGTATACCCCAAGGTTCGAATATTCCCTGGGCGACCCTGCAGGCGCCGCCGAGGCCTATCGGTACCCGCTGCCTTGGCGCGGTGGACCGTTCCGGCTGAGCCAGGGGGCCAACGGCCAATACAGCCATTACGGCCCGAAGAACCGCTACGCCATGGACATCGCCATGCCCGTCGGCACGCCTATCATCGCCGCGCGGGGTGGCGTGGTCATCAAGACCGAAAACGAGCAGACCGGCCGCGGGGATGATCCCGCGGGCAATTTCGTGCGAGTGCTGCACGATGACGGCACCATG
>NZ_JACNDD010000005.1:0-95032 GCF_017351395.1 Pseudomonas sp. FW305-28 | reverse complement strand
GACATCGCCGGCCTCGCGGGCCGGGTGGGATTCAGCCAATGCATGGTCTGGCGCTGCAACGTCAATGAAGCGGACGTTTTCCAGTGCGGGCCGATCATCACCCGCCACCAGCAGCCAGGCGCTGCCACAGTCCGCCAGTACCCGCGCCTGATGGGCCGTCGGGGCCTCTCGGTCGATGGGGACGTAGCATGCGCCGCGCTTGAGGATCGCCAGGATCGACACGATCAACGCCGCCCCCCGGGCCAGGCACAGCGCCACCGCATCACCGGCGCCAATCCCGCAGGCCGCCAAATGCCCAGCCAGGTGCTCGGCCCGTTGGTCGAGCTGGCGATAGCTCAGGGTCTGCGCGCCGTCCAGCAGCGCACACGCATCGGGGCGCCGTTGCACCTGCCCGGCGAAGAGCACAGGCAGCGGTTCATCGGCCGGGTAGTCACGGCTGCTGGCATTGAAATCGTCAAGGACCTGCTGCCGTTCGGCTGTGTCCAGCAGCACCCAGTCGCCCAAGGCCCGGGTTGGCTCGGCGAGGACCTGATCGGTCAAGCACTCCAGGCGCCGCAGGTGCGTGGTCATCTGCTCGGCACTGAACAGTCGCGGGTCGTAGTTGAATTCCAGGAAGGGTTCGACCTGGGCTTCGTAATGCCGCAGATAGATCGCCAGCGGATAGCGCTCATAACCGTTGTGCCAGGTACGCAGAGCGCAGCGGGCCGAGGCAAGGTTGACGTCGCCGGGGTACTGTTCGACCGACAGCATCAGCTCGAACAACTGGCCGGGATGGCCGGCGCGAGCCCGCAACTCACGATGCAGACTTTGCAGGGGGTAGCGCTGTTGGCGGTAGCTGCGCAGGGTCTGGCTGGCTACCCTTTGCACGGTCTCGACGAAGCTGGCGGCAGGGTCGACCTCGACCGTCAGCGGCAGCACCGAGGAGAACATGCCCACGGTCCGTTTCTGCAGGGGATTGCTGCGGTTGTGCACCGGAACGCCGATGACCATTCGCTCACGCTGGTCGGTCACCCGGCTGAAGTAGCCGGCCAGCAATGCGCTCAGACAATGGCTCAACGTCGCGCCCTGGGTTTTTGCCCACTGGGTCATGAGGGCCAGGCGCTGGTGGCCCAGGGTCCAGATCGCCTGGGCACTGGGCTGCGGCTCGCTGGTGCTGGCCGGATCACGGGACGGCGAAGCACTCTGGAACAACGGTTCCGGCAATGCCGGGAACTGCTCCAGCCAGAAATCCCGCGCCTTGGCATGGCGCGCCGAATCAAGGTAATCGCGGTCGCTGGCGACAAAGCTGCGATAGCCCTGAGCCAACACCGGGTCCAGTTGGAGTGGCTCGCCGACGAGCAGTTGATTGTAGGCGGCGCTGACAGCCTGGCCGACCAAGGCCACCGAAGTGCCGTCGCTGATCAGGTGGTGGTAGCGGCTGTTCCACAGCGCATGGGTGTCGGACAGTTGAAACCATTCCATGCCCCACAGAGGTTGCCCGCGGAGCGAGAACGGCGTGCGATTCAATTGCCCGATGGCGGCCATGGCCCGGCCTTCGGACTCACCGCGCCAATCGTGGAAGGTGAACGGCACCTGTAGGTGATCGGCGACCTGCTGCTGCACCTGCCCATCGCGGTCGCTGATTATCAGCCGCAACGCATCGAATTGGGCCACTACGGCTCGCAGCGCCGCGGCGAACAGGGCGTGGTCCACCGTGCCGTGGATTTCCACGGTTACGCCGATGTTGTAGGAGGGTGTGTCGGGCGATAGCAGTTGGTCGAGCCAGACGGATTGTTGCGTGGAACTCAACGAAATGCATCGCGGTTCGATCATGACACCTCCTTGTGCAGGGGTCGTGCCCCTGGGTCGACGCGGCAAGGCTTGTGGCCTGCGCGATACGGACCGGTCCTGTTTAGAAAAACAACGGCAGACAAACCTCGACGCCGCCCCCTGGCCGGATATGGCTGCGCTGGAAACGGATTTCCGGCGTCTTTCGATGGGGTGGGACGGGCTCGATGCGCATTTAAAATAACAGCGCTTTTGCAGATGGGAAGCATTTTTTAATGGTTGTACGATGTCATATCGGAATCATTTCCCCGCCCCGCCGCGGGCTAGAGCTGCCGCGCAGGCTTGAGCCCGTGCGTTGCCTGCTCGCTCACCGGGGGGCGGTCCCGCCCCTTGCAGGCGGGAGATATGGAGACATGAGCGTAGGGGCGAGCGATAGGATGGAACGGCGAACGGTGCAGGCGCTGGAGATCGTACGTCACGTGCCGAACCAGGCTGTCCCCGCGCAACGTTGCTTGTTTGGTAAGCGTCCGGCCAACATTTGAGTTCAGCTAACTCAAGGTGATAGGCAATGAAAAACCCACACTTGGCCTGACAGCTACCTGGATAGTCTGCGCATCATTTAGTCAAACCGTCACGTCGACCTTATTGGCGCCTACGGTCATCTGGGTGACTGTTTCATGCGTCATCCGCTCGCCCTTGCTCCACAACTGGGAGGAGAAGAAGCCGTTCAGGGTCTCAGCGTTTGGGGTTGTCCCTTTTTTAAGGAATAGGGCACCCAGATCGATGGTGTTGGCGAAGTTCTCCTTGTTCAGGATGTACCCACCCGTAAAGTTGCCACCCCACGTAGCGTCGGCGGCCACCAGGGCGATGGAGGCGTCGCGGTAGCTGCTCGCTGCCGATTTCAACTCACTGGAAGCATTCAGCCGCTCGTTCAGCCGATCCATGTCGGACGCGCTGAGCTGGCTTGAACTGTTGAGAACCTTGAGGCTGCCATCCGCTTCGATGGTGAAGCCAAATTTCTTCTTGGCGAGATCCGGATCGGTGTGAGCCAACGCTGATTGGAACTCTTCGAAAGAAAGTTTCAGCGATTGATGGGCGCTTTTGTGCCCCTCGGCAATTTGCGGGTAATCCGGCGACTGGGTGCGCGCGATCATGCTCTCGATCGATGCCGTTTCCGGGCTCGGCGCGGGGGCTTCATTGATTGGATGGTAAATCGCCGCCGGATTGATGTTGACCGTGGTTTTCAGCAAGTCTTCACTGAGGGTTTTGGTGGTCAATGGCTGGCTGGTTTGGCTCAGCTGAGCGGCTGATGGCCGGATAAATACGGAATTGATAGAAAGGGTCATGTCGTCATTCCTTGAACGTCTGAAGTTAGCAGGGTATCGACGGCCTATGAGAAAACATGAGGGTGGGGGTATTCAAAGGGACCTGTCCGATCCCAAGGAAACGGGAACAACCTTAGAGCGATATGATGCTTTCCTGAACATCCAGCGCTAGGGTGATCAATCAGCAAGTGGAACAAACTAATGGCTTGGTAGTCTTCAAGAGTGCCCCTTGGCAACGGACGGTTCTTACATGGGGGCGGTCCGAAACGCTGGAGTATTTTTTTCCATAGGAGGTTTCGTGTGCCCTGGAAGTCAAATCTTGTAGTGCTCGCCTTGTCTGCCGTTGCCTTTTCGGCGCAGGCTCAATCTGATCGTCAAGTGGTCGAGGACATGGTGACTCGCTCGGCCAATGTCTGCCCAGGCCACAGCGCCGAGCGCACCACGCCCACGGTGAAGGCGGTGCCTGTCGGCGCGTTGCGGGTCATGCTTGATCGCGGCTTGGTGATGTGTCCCGATCGTCGTCTCGATGCCAGCGCGCCGGCTGTATTCTACGGTCGAGTTGGCGTATTCCAATGGAACCCCGAGGTGCCTGCAAGCTCGGAGGTGATCGCCAAGCAGATCGACGCCATGACCCGCAAGGACGAGTATCCATCGGACACCTTGGTTTGGGATGCCAAGGGTATGCCACTTGAGCAGCGCACTGTGCCGGCTTTCGAGCCCAAGCCAGGGGCTGCTGTGCTGTACCAGGTACGGTAAGTCCTGTCGACGAGGCAGTTTCATCCTCAGCCGGCCGCCGATTATCGCGTCCAGCTCAGCGCCAGAAAGTTTTGCGTGCTCATCGAACACGAGCGGCGCCCACCGGTTTTGGGGATGTATCGAGGTTGAGCGTGGTCAAGGCATTGCAGACAAGGTGTATCTGCCAGGCGCTTACGTTTGATCGCGATTGACCTTCATGTTCAGGGTTTCAATCGTCTCGTCCATGGTTTCTGACGGCATGGCATCATCGAACTGACGAATTAAAGCTCACTTAAGTCGCTATCTGCCTTCCACTAGGTTCTAACTTCTAACAACGGCTTCAGGAAGGTATAAAGTAGAACGGCTGCAAGAGAGGCGGCTACTATCAATGTAAGCCACATAGTGACCAATAGAGAAAGTGTGACACTATTATTTAACTCTCGAAAAATGCCGAAGGCGAAAGCTGTGTACCAAGACACCCCCGAAACTGCACCGGATGCGAGAAACAAGGTAGCTCTCCTGCGGGAGACTCCAAAAAGCAGCGGCCGACTCATGTCGCGTAGTACCTCTGGCAATACAAACGCGTGGATGATTATTCCATTGATGGTCAGGACGCTCACCACAATGACCTTCGCCCAAAGTTTAGGGTTTTCAAACTTTTCCGGCGACTCCATCGCGTAAAGGGCAAGGAAACCAAGGCCTGAGAGCCACAGGAGGCATAGTCCAAGAGTGACTGCGCCGCTGATGAAGTGAAAAGTGCGTCCGATTTCAACGGGGAGGCTACCCTTGCGCATCCAGCGCAAGATCCAGAGATCTAGCATCGTCGCCCCGCCGAGACCGAAGCACATACCAAGCAGGTGTAAGCCTACAAGGAATGTCAGCACCTTTAGCTGTGGGAGTGGATCAGGCAACGGAACGCTAAGGGCAAGTGTGTCCGCGAGTAAGTGACCACTGCTGGAGAATGCAAGTAGGCCGCCGAAAATCAGGAGTGACGTTCGTCTGTTCATTATTACGACCTTAGGCTAGCGTTCTTATTTGAACGCGTGCACAGTTTATTTGCTGAAGAATAAGGTCCTTGAATTCTCAACGTTATGGATACAAGTGGTTGCCGCGATTAGACGTTCAAGCTCGCTTCGGTAACGTTCTAGTGCTTCGCTGCTGCAACCAAGAGGAGGCGTTTTAAACCCGCCTCGGGTTGAATGAGGCTAGCGACGATAGCGTCACATCAGCAGGTAGCACGGGTGCAGACCCTGATCAGGAAGGAACCGGTGCTTGAGCATCGATCAAACCCTGGCTCTTCAGCTCCTCCCAAAAGGCTGCTGGGATACCGACCTTCATTGCCTGCACATTGGAAACGATCTGTCCCGGTGAGCGGGCACCTGGAATGATCGCGGACACTTGCGGATGTGCTGCCGCGAACTGCAGGGCGGCAGTATGAATGTCGATGCCATGTTTTCTGGCAACCGCCATGATTCGCGCGCGCTTTTCCACCGCTCCGGCAGGCAGATCCGGGCTGAAGTTATAGCGGCTGCGCCCTCCCAGAAATCCATCGTTCAGTGGTGTTCCAACCACAGCGCTGGTGCCTTTGCTGCTCAACGCCGGAAAGGTGTTGCGCAACGCCTCGCTGTGGTCAAGGAGGGAATACTGGCAGGCCAGCAACACGATGTCGGGAGTCGGGTCATAACCGGCTACTGCCTGAACCACGGCATTTGGCGTATTGACTCCGAAGCCCCATGCCTTGATGAGGCCCTCATCACGCATCTTTTCAAGCTCGACCATCGCCCCTGAGCGCGCAATTCGATACGCCGCTTCCCAACCACCTTCCAGTTCGGTGTTATCTGGCGAGATGTCATGGATAAAGACGATATCGATACGCGGCAGCCCCAGCCGCTGCAGGCTGTCTTCCACGGAACGACGCGCGCCTGCCGCGGTGTAGTCATATCGGTAGTTGAAGGGCGCCGGCGACTTCCAGATAGCATGGTCCGCGCGCCGGCCACCAGCGGCCGTCAATACGCGACCGACCTTGGTGGACACCACATAGTCGTCTGGATTCTTGCCGCGCAGGAAGCGGCCTAGACGATATTCACTCAGGCCAAACCCGTAGAACGGCGAAGTGTCGTAAAGCCTGACACCTGCCTCCCAAGCAGCCTGCAGAACCGCGCTCGCCTGCTCGTCGCTGATCGGCGCAAAGATATTGCCGATCTGCGTCCCGCCCATGCCAAAGCGCTGAGGCGTCATGTATCGCATTGCATGCGAGGGTAAATTGACGGGCAGGTCTGCGCGCACGATCCGTCCTTCGGTACGCATCACGCTTCCGGGCTCCGTCAGCGAAGAGGGCACCGCGGCAGGCGCCAGCGAACTTGCGACACCCGATGCTGGCAGCAAAGCGGCTGCAACAGTACCCACTGCCGAATAAGTAAGAAAATCTCGTCTGTCCATCCAACTTTCCTTTCGCCACCAAGGTTTCACGGGATCATCGAAGCCGGTTCACGGACTAGAAGTTAGAGCAACGAGGGTTGGCCGAGTGACCCTAATTCGCCATATCTTTTGCACAATCCTGCCGATGCTCTTGTGCTGGTCACGCACTCTCAGCAGACTCGAACATTCCGTAAATTGGGGGGCATGTGATGACGAGCGGTTCCTTCTCGCAGTTCGGTTTCAGCCGTGTGCATTCCCTGACCTTGCGCGACCCCGTGCAGCCCACCGAACGCTCCCAGGCGCTCAAGCGGCTTGTCGAAAAAGTCACCCTGCAAATTGGCTTGAACGAGGTTTGCACGACGTCGATTCCAGGCTTGAGCTTTTATCGAGTGGCCGAGCTAGGTACGCCCACGTACTGCATTTATGAACCTTGCGTGGCCATTATCCTGCAGGGCGCGAAGGAGATTTCGTTCGGCGAGCAAGCCTGTGAGTTCGGGCAAGGGACGTTTTTCGTCACATCGGTCGATATCCCCACACTGGCTCGCGTGACCGCGGCTGACGAGCAAACCCCCTATTTATCCGTTGTGTTGAAGCTCGATTTTTCCATGCTCAATGAGGTGATCCTGACCCTCGAGCCGCCAAAGCAGGAAATGGCTGCTGAGGCGCGGGGCTTCGTATCCGGTGTGGCGACGAGCGAGATGCTCGATGCGTTCGTTCGACTGGCCACGCTGATCGAACGGCCACTTGAAGCAGGCTTGATGTCAGGCCTTATCAAGCGGGAGATATACGGCAGGCTGCTGCTCAGTGAAGCGGGGCAGTTGTTGCGCAGCGTCACTCGCGATGGTTACCGGGATAGCGGCATCGTGAGAGCCGTTGAATGGCTGAAATATCACTACGATAAACCGTTGCAGGTGGCCGACCTCGCCGAACGATCCGGCATGGCCAGCTCCACGCTGCATCATCGCTTTCGCAAGCTGACAGGCACGAGCCCCATTCAGTATCAAAAATCACTACGGCTGCAAGCCGCGCGTAGCCTTATGTTGACCGAGCGGATAGACGTGAACACCGCCGCGTTGCGAGTAGGCTATGAAAGCGTCGCCCAATTCAGCCGCGAATATGCCCGGCGCTTCGGAGCGCCTCCCTCGAGAGACATCAAGCGCGCACGGGAAAAATGAAAGGAGCCCGGAGATGACTGCCTTCCGGGCCCTTCGTCTTACAGGTTGATCGGGTACTGAGTGATGAACCTGACGTCGTCGACGTCGCCACTGAACGAGTTGCGATAGGTCGCCTGGCGCAGGCGGAATGACAGGTTTTTCAACGGTCCGTTCTGGATCACGACATTTTGTAGCGCGGCGCGTTGGAAAATCGTTCCCAGTATGCTCGGTGTTTGTAGGGAAATCCCTACGCCATCATCCTCAATTCCTAGTCTAAATAGGACTGCTCTGATTTTATGAAGGGTGGCTCATGGCTATTATTCAAAGGCCGGAGTGGCATCCTGAAACCAATCCAAGACATACCGCGCTTGGAGATTGAGTTCGGACAATTCAGGGAAGACGGTTGGGGATAGAAAGGGGATCTGCATCGTGCTGAAACATATCGGCGTGACCGATCTTTGCGTAGGAATGTATGTCCAGGAGCTATCCGGTTCCTGTGTAGAACGTCCGTTCTGGAACAACAGCTTCCTGATCCAGAATGAAGAGGTGCTGGAAAAAATCCTTGTTTCGGGCATCGTCGGTGCATGGATCGACCCTTCAAAGGGGGCGGATGTGCCGGCCTCTGCGCCTGATGAAAGCCTTGTGCAGGCGGATCATGGTGGACGGCAACCTCCTTGTGCGTCTGACCAATCTTGCGCGCAAGCCGCCGGCCCCCATCCCCGGGTGTCGATGAGTGAAGAGTTGTCGAGGGCGCTCAAGCTTTGCTCCAGGTCCAAGGCTGCGGTCATGGAGATGTTCGGCGATTTGCGAATGGGGCGTATCGTTAAGCTCGATCGTGTCACGGACATGGTGGGTGAAATATCCGACTCGCTGCTACGTCATCCTGACGCACTGATCAGTCTGGTGCGCCTCAAGAACGCCGATGAATATACCTACATGCATTCCGTCGCGGTCTGTGGGTTGATGATTGGTTTGGCTCGTCAACTGGATCTACCACCGCAGCTGGTGGAAGAAGCCGGGTTGGCTGGCTTGCTGCATGACGTGGGCAAGATGACGATACCCACGGCCATCCTGGCTAAGCCATTAGCCTTGAATGACAATGAATACACGACGATGCGCACCCACCCTGAGGCGGGAGCCAGGATGCTGGCCGACAGTAGGCATTTCACGGCCCGGGTGCTGGACGTTTGTCTGCATCACCATGAGAAGGTGGACGGCACTGGCTATCCCCATAAGTTGTGCGGAACCCAAATCAGCCTATTCGCGCGTATGGCCGCTGTGTGCGATGTATATGACGCCGTGACGTCCGACCGACCTTATCGAGATCGCTGGTGCCCCGCCGAATCCATTCGAAAAATGGCCGGATGGACTGGGCATTTCGATCAGAAAGTCTTTCACGCCTTCGTCAAATGCATTGGTATCTATCCGGTGGGCGCGTTGGTGCGCCTGCAAAGCGGCAGGTTGGCGGTGGTCATGGAACAGCACACCGAATGCTTGCTCACGCCCATGGTGAAGGTTTTCTTCTCCGCGTCGAGTCGCACGCCGCTGCCGCCCGAAAGCGTTGATCTGGCCTGCGGGCAGGACAGGATTGTCAGCTTCGAGTCGGAGAAAACCTGGGGTTTCAAGAACCTTGAAGCGCTCTGGGCCGGCAAGGTGCAAGGCGGCGAGGCGCATTTTGGGTAGCGTGGTGCGAGCCTGAGTTTTCTTACCAGCGCTTGTCGCTGGTTTTTTTTGCGTTTTGGGGGGCTGTCAGTGGGTCGTAGGAATTCTCCTACGACGCAGCCGCAATCCTTAGCTGCAAATCAGGATGCTCCGATAGTTTCGCTGCCACTACTTGGCCATTATCTCTTCAGGCCAACAAAACCGGGCATCCCAAGGGTGGATGCTCTTGCGCAGGATCCCGCCGGATCCGCACTGAACTGGAGAGATGAAGGTGAAAGGACAGGTAATTTCCTCCCCCCTGATCTTGATGCTGCTGCCTGCGGGTTTGACGGGAGTGCTCGGTTGCGCCGCGATTCTGATCAACGCGGACTTCACCCTGCGCAGTGCAGCCAGTTGCGCTTTTGTCCTGCTGGGCTCGCTGTTCATGGGCATGTGGAGCAAGCGTTTAGCGAGCAGCTGTTTGCACGCCCGGCAAGACGATCAGCCAAGTCACCTCCCGCTGGCCGTTTCACCCGATGAAGGGCTGGGCGAAGTGTGCGCGCAGGTACTGCCGATCTGGAGCCACCAGATCGAAGCGGCGCGCATCCTCAGCGAGGAATCGATCCTCAAGCTGAGCAACCGCTTCGCGACGTTGTCGGGGGACATCAGTGCTTCTGCTTCCCATGGCGCAGGCCAGAGTTCGGGAGCTCGGTTGCTGGAAATCCTTGAAGTTGGCCAGCGGGACCTGGATTCGATCATGGTTGCCCTGCGCGACGCGCTTTTGCGCAAGGAGTCGGAGCTCAAGGAGGTCTTGCTCCTTTCCGACTTCACTTCGCAGTTGCAGGAAATGGCCAAGTTCGTCGGTGATATCGCCCAACAGACCAATTTGCTGGCGCTCAACGCTGCCATTGAAGCGGCGCGGGCAGGGGATGCCGGGCGCGGCTTCGCGGTGGTGGCGGATGAAGTGCGCAAGCTGTCCAGCTTATCCGGGGAGACGGGGCAGAAAATCAGTGAAACGGTGAACACTGTCAATGCTGCCATCTCCCGCACCGTCGAGCTTTCCCGGCATCAGGCGCAGCAGGATTCGCAAACCCTGGCTCAGTCAGAGCAACTGGTGTCCCAGGTGATCGAGCACTTCCGGCACAACGCCCAGGCCATCGTCGATACCAGCAGCAGTCTTCAGCAGCAAAGCGAAAACGTTGCCACTGAGATATCGGGGGTACTGGTCGCCCTGCAGTTCCAGGACCGGGTGGGCCAGATGCTTTCCCTGGTCAACAACGATCTTTGCAAGCTGCATGCGCATATCGCCGAACGCCAGCAACTGGCCCTCGCCGGCGGTACGCCTGCCCCGATTATCGCTGATACCTGGCTTGAGCAATTGGCAAGCACCTACACGATGCCTGAACAGCACGCGATCCATCACGGTAAGCCTGTGGTGAGCAGTCCTTCATCCGAGATCACTTTTTTCTAGGGAGTTTCCCCATGAGCAAAACCATCCTGATTGTCGATGACTCTGCTTCCATTCGCCAAGTGGTGAGCATCACCTTGAAGGGCGCCGGATACGAGGTCATCGAAGGTGTCGACGGCCGCGACGCCCTGACCAAGCTCGACGGACGCAAGATCCACTTGATTGTCAGTGACGTGAACATGCCGAACATGGATGGCCTGAGCTTCATCAAGGCAGCCAAACAGCTGCCGGCCTACAAGTTCACGCCCGTGATCATGCTGACCACCGAAACCGGTGAGGCCATGAAGCAGCAGGGCCAGGCCGTCGGTGCCAAGGCCTGGATGGTCAAGCCCTTCCAGCCGGCTCAGATGCTGGGCGCCGTCTCCAAACTGATCATGCCGTAGCGCTGCCCAGAGTCCCTGGAAAGGAGGTTGTCATGACAAACACCACGGCTTGTCTGCGTCGGATTCTGGTTCTCGAAGGGCCGCTGACCATTTACACCGCCGCTGAACGCAAAGACCTGTTGCTGGAGCTGTTTCCCTTGGCTCAGGAAGTCGAAATGGATCTGGGGGGCGTGGACGAAATGGATACCGCCGGGCTCCAGTTGCTGGTGGTGATCAAGCAGGAATCACTGCGCCACGGCTCCAGTCTGTTGCTGAGTAATCCCAGCACAGCGGTGCTCGATGCACTGGATATGAGTGGGCTGCACAACTTTTTCGACGAGTCGGCCACGCCTCGTCAGCAGAGAGGTTGAAACCATGAGCTCGCCCATGAATCTGGACGACGTGCTACAGACGTTCATCGCCGAAAGCCAGGAGCTCTTGCTCCTGATGGAAGACGCGCTGCTGCAGATCGAACAGGCGCCGGACGATGTGGACACCATCAACGCGCTGTTTCGCGTCGCCCACACCATCAAAGGTTCCGCCGGCCTGTTCGGCTTCACGCCGATCGTTGCCTTTACCCACGTGGCGGAAAGCGTACTGGATCGAGTCCGTGGACATGAACTGCGGGTGGACGAGTCGCTGAGTGCCTTGTTCCTGGAAGTGCGGGACCACCTGTGCACGCTGATTGAATTGCTTGCCAGCCACGGTGACTTGCAAGGCATGACCGCAGAGCATGAGCGGCAGGGCGCGGCGTTGGTCGAGCGTCTCAACCGTTACCTGGAAAACCGTCACGAACCGGCGCTGTCCCAGGTACCGATCGAGCCGCCGCAATCGGCTTGTGCCGCGCGTTGGCATCTGTCCCTTCGCCTGTGTCCGGACGTCCTGCGTAACGGCATGGATCCGCTTTCGTTGCTGCGCTACCTCAACAGTTTCGGCCAAATCAGTGCAGTCGTATGCATGACCGATGGCATGCCGGATATCGCGACGATGGATCCGGAAGCGTGTTACCTGGGGTTTGAACTAGGGTTTGTCAGCGATGCCGGCCAGGCCACCATTGAAGGGGCCTTCGACTTTGTTCGCGAGGGCAGCCAGATCTGCGTGTTGCCGTGCAACGGCGACTTGGCAGGTTTCCGGGCGTTGATCGGCCGTCTCGAAGCTGAGCCCGATGCCATGGTAGAGGCCTTTGTCGCCTGTGGTTCCGTGACCCGTGAGGCATGGCTGGCCGGTTCGTCTCCTGACGAGTCGACTACCGTTGCGGTTGCCCCCGTGGTGCCAGACCAGGCGACGCGCGATGACGCGACCAAGAGCCGGGTGGCAAAAGAGGCCCGTCCGGCCGAAGGTAATCTGATTCGGGTCGACGCCGGAAAACTGGATCAATTGATCAACCTGGTGGGCGAACTGATCATCGCCGGCGCTGGCGCCAACCTGGGAGCCATCCAAAGCGGTATCGGCGAGTTGATTGAAACGACGAGTTCGCTCTCGCGTCTTGTCGAGGAGGTGCGCGACTGTGCCCTGACCCTGCGAATGGTACAGATTGGCGGCACATTCAACCGGTTCCAGCGGGTGGTGCGCGATGTCTCCAAGGAACTGGGCAAGGACATTGCCTTGCAGGTCCTTGGCGCCGAGACCGAGCTGGACAAGACGGTGGTCGAGCGCATCGGCGACCCCCTGACCCACCTGGTGCGCAACGCCATGGACCACGGCATAGAAGCCTCCCAACTGCGTCGTGACCGTGGCAAGCCGGAGCAGGGCACGGTTCGCCTCAACGCCTATCACGAGGCTAACAGCATCGTCATTGAAGTCAGTGACGACGGCGGTGGCCTGAACAAGCAACGCATCCTGGCCAAGGCGATGGAGCGCGGCCTGGTTGCCGAAGGGCAACAGTTGGCCGACGGCGACATTCTCAACCTGATTTTCGAACCCGGCTTTTCCACGGCCGACCAGGTCAGCAACCTGTCCGGGCGCGGCGTGGGAATGGATGTCGTCAAACGGAACATCGTTGCCCTGCGCGGCTCGGTCAATCTGGAAAGCGAGGAGGGCGTGGGCACCACGGTGCGTATCCGCCTGCCGCTGACCCTGGCCATCATCGATGGTTTTCTGATCGGGGTCGGCAATGCCTCCTATGTCGTGCCTCTGGACCTGGTCGAGGAGTGCATCGAACTGTCGACCGACGACTACGGCAATCAAGAATTCCTCGACCTGCGGGGCTCGGTGCTTCCAGTCCTGCGCCTGCGCGAGATGTTCGCCATCGATGAGCCTAACCATGGCCGTGAAAACATCGTGGTGGTGCATTACGCGGGGATGCGGGTGGGCCTGGTCGTCGATCAATTGCTGGGTGAGTTCCAGACGGTGATCAAGCCGCTGGGCAAGATTTTCGGTACAGCTCATGGACTGGGCGGCTTCACCATCCTGGGGAACGGAGCAGTCGCGTTGATCCTGGATATTCCCAAACTACTCGGGCAAGTCGTCAGCCGACAGAAGCACGGTACGACCCTCAGCCCTGAATTGACTCAATAGTTTTCCCTGGAGTACAGCATCATGACCGTCAAAAAAAATATCTCGCTGCTGGTCGCCTCTGCTCTGTTGGGCATCCTGGTCCTGGTCAGTCTCAGTCTTTATCTGATGGGTGGGGTCAGGAGCACCGCCAGCTATGCGCAAGTCAATACCGTGCCCAGCCTGCAGTTGCTGGATCATGTGGCCCTGGCCCTTGCGGATAGCCACAGCCGCCAATGGCAGAGCCTGTCCGGACCTGCCGGTAATTCCCAGCAAAGTGACAAGGAGTCGGTACTCCAGGCACTTGATCGCTACCAGAAAGAGTTCGTCTCCGACGATCGTGATGCGACGCTGCTCAGCGCCTTGCGCAGCACGGTGAACGAATACAACCGGGGTGTGGAGCGTTTCGACAACGCCCTGCGCAATGCAGCCCCTGAAGCCCGCACCGTGCTGCTCGACCTGGACGTGACACGTGAAAAGGTCACTTCGGCCTTGAGTGATATCCGCCAGCACAACCTGGACCTGGGACGAAAAAATGCAGCGATTGCGGCATCGACCGAACAGACGGCGATCTACAGCATTGCCTTGGTCGGTGGCGCCACCTTGCTGGTGATCGGCTTGATCGGTTTCTTCCTGGTACGCCGGCTGCTGCACACCTTGGGTGGCGAGCCCGACGATGTACGCCTGTTGGCGGAGCGGTTCGTGGCCGGGCAGTTGGACGTGCAAGGCAGTAGCAATGGCCTTGAACGTACCGGACTGATGGGTTCCATGGACCGCCTGAGCGGGACCTTGAATCAGTTGATCAGCGATATGACCCAGATGTCCGCGGAGCACGATAAAGGCGACATCGACGTGCAGATCGATGCGGCACGCTTCGCTGGCAGTTATGGGCTGATGGCGCAAGGTATCAACGACATGGTTGCCGGGCATATCAACGTCAAGAAGCAAGCCATGGCCTGCATCAAGTCGATCAGCGAGGGCGATCTGCAGGCGCCCCTGCAAGCGTTCCCCGGCAAGAAGGCGTTCATTAACGTCACCATCGAGCATCTGCGCAGCACCATCATGGCGTTGATCGAAGAGATGCGTCACATGTCGGACGAGCATGAGAAAGGTGACATCGATGTGCATATCGACGTACAGCGATTCCAAGGCTCGTACCGTCAGATCGCCCAAGGCATCAACGACATGGTCGATGGCCACATCAGCGTGAAAAAACAGGCCATGGCTTGCATACGTTCTTTCGGTGAAGGCGACCTGTCGGCGCCCCTGGCCCAGTTCCCCGGCAAAAAAGCCTTTATCAACGACAACATCGAGCAACTGCGCCGCAACATCCAGGCGCTGATCGAAGACACCCAGATGCTCAGCGAGAATGCGGTGGTCGGCCGGCTCGATACCCGTGCGGACAGTACTCGCCATCAAGGGGATTTCCGCCGCATCGTGGCGGGGATCAATAGCACGCTGGACTCGATTGTTGCGCCGCTCAGCGAGGCGATGGAGGTCATGGTGGCCCTGTCCGGTGGTGACCTGACCCGCAGCGTCAAAGGTGATTACCAGGGCAGCCTGCAAGACCTGAAGAACGCGGTCAACGAAACGGTGAGCAAACTCTCGCAGATCATCGGCGAGGTTCGCAGCTCCGCCGATTCGCTCTCCAGCGCCTCGGAAGAGATCTCCGCCACGGCCCAGAGCATCAGCCAATCGGCTTCGGTACAGGCGGCGTCGGTTGAAGAGACGTCGGCGTCGATGGAGCAAATGTCGGCGTCGATTTCGCAGAACACCGAGAATGCCAAGGTGACCGATGGCATGGCCGGCAAGGCGAGCAAGGAAGCGAGCGAGGGTGGGCAGGCCGTCAAGGACACCGTCTCGGCCATGAAAACCATCGCGGAGAAGATTGGGATCGTCGACTCGATTGCCTATCAGACGAATCTGTTGGCGCTCAACGCGGCCATCGAAGCGGCCCGTGCCGGTGAACATGGCAAGGGCTTTGCGGTCGTCGCCGCTGAGGTGCGCAAACTCGCCGAGCGTAGCCAGGTCGCGGCACAGGAAATCGGCCAGGTGGCCAAAAGCAGTGTTGCCCTGGCTGAACGGGCCGGCAACTTGCTGGATGAAATCGTACCCTCGATCACCAAGACTTCCGATTTGGTCCAGGAGATCGCCGCTGCATCTGAAGAGCAGTCCATCGGCTCCGAGCAGATCAATACCGCCATGTCGCAGATGAGTCAGATCACTCAGCAAAACGCCTCGGCTTCCGAGGAGCTGGCCGCCACCGCCGAGGAAATGAGCAGCCAGGCCGAACAGTTGCAGGAGTTGATGGGCTTTTTCACCCTGCAGGGTCGGGTGGCGGTGTCTGCCGTTCCTCGGGCCGCTTCTTCCAGTCTGGGCGGTATGCAAAGCAGTGAGCATGCCCAGGAAGGCGGTTTCATTCGCTTCGGGAGTTGAGCCATGGACGCTGCAGTCGTGAGTCATTTCGAGTATGCGCCGCAGAGTCCTTGCGACAGCGAGTTCCTGCAATTCCTGACATTCGTGTCCGCCAGGGAGGTCTATGCAATCGATACCTTGTGTGTACGCGAGATCATCGAATACGGCCAGGTGACAAGCGTACCGATGATGCCGGACTTTATCCGCGGGGTGATCAACCTCCGCGGTTCGGTGGTCCCGGTGATCGATCTGCAGGCGCGCTTTGGCAAGGGCACCACGCAGCAAGGCAACAGGACCTGCATCGTTATCCTGGAGTTGATCCAGGAAGGCGAACCCCACGTGCTGGGCATTGTCGTCGACTCGGTGAGCGAAGTGATCGAAATCGAGCTGGCCGACATCAAGGCCGCGCCAGCGATCGGGAACCGGATCCGTGAAGACTTCATTCGAGGGATGGTCAAGATACGAGGGGCGTTCCTGACGGTGCTTCAGCTCGACCAGGTGCTGTGTGTCCGTGAGATCGCCAGCCAGTTGCATTGAGTCGTCGCGCCCACGCGTGCGTACGTTGTCTTGAGAGGGGGCCGCCGCCTGCGGTGGGTCCCGAGGAGTGAAACATGTCCATATCCGCATCGCGTTCGCCGGCCCCAGGGACGGCAGCCCCACAGTACCTGACCTTCAGCGTGGGTCAGGAGATGTTTGCGGTAGGTACCCTGTGCGTCCGGGAGATTGTCGAATACGGCCCGATTACCCCGTTGCCGATGGCGCCGCCAAAGGTTCGCGGCATCACCAACCTGCGCGGTGCGGCCATTCCAGTGCTGGATCTCGGATTGTGTTTTGGCGGCGCCCAGACTTTGGAAAACCCACGCACCTGCATCGTCATGCTGGAAGTCCACGGCAGCGGTGGCACAGGCCTGGTGGGCATCATCGTGGACGCCGTCAGCGAGGTGCTGGAGATACCGGCCGAGCAGATCGAGCCGGCACCGGCACTCCAGGGGCGCCTTAGCCCTGAGTTCGTGGTGGGGATTGGCAAGCTCAGTGATCGTTTCGTCTTGTTGCTGGACATCGAGCGCATGCTCGGAAGCGATGATTGGTCGGCGCTGTTTCCTTCGAACATCAACGAGGACGGGTTGCAAGCATGAATGCCGTTCTCTCCGACAACGAGTTCCAGCAGTTCCGGTCAATGATTCATGAAATCGCCGGGATCAGCTTATCCGTCGCCAAGAAACAGCTGGTCAGTGGCCGCTTGGCCAAGCGTCTGCAGTTTTTCAACTTGACCACCTATGGCAGCTATTACCGTTTGCTGATGAAGGACCGGGCCGAGTTGCAAATGGCGGTGGACTTGCTGACCACCAACGAAACCTACTTTTTCCGCGAACCCAAGCATTTCGAGTTTCTGCGCGACGTGATTCTTCCCGGGCTTCGTGGCAATGGCCCAGTGCGTATCTGGAGTGGTGCCTGCTCCACGGGAGAGGAACCCTACACCCTGGCCATGGTGCTGGCCGACAGCCTGGGCACCCGGCCATGGGAGATCCTCGCTTCCGATATCAGTAGCCGGGTGCTGGAAAAAGCCCAGGGCGGACGCTACCCACTGGATGGTATCCGCGGTATTCCCGAGGCGCTGTTGAACAAGTACTGCCTGAAGGGTGTGGGCTGCAACAACGGTATTTTCATGGTCGACCGCGCGTTGGCGTCACGGATCACGTTCACTTCGATCAACTTGAACAATGCGCTGCCTTCGGTGGGGCAGTTCGACGTGATCTTCCTGCGCAACGTGATGATCTATTTCGATAACCAGACCAAGTCCGAAGTGGTGAAGCGCTTGAGCAAACACCTGAGGCCGGGGGGCTATTTCATCGTGAGCCATTCGGAAAGCCTGAATGGTATCAGCGATGAATTGCAGGTGGTCAAGCCTTCGATCTATCGCAAACCGGATGCTTGAGATGGCTCGGGTGGTCGAATATTTCCTGCAGCCCGGCGAGGTGGCGTTCGGAGGGCGCCAGATGCGCTTATGTACGGTGCTGGGGTCTTGTGTTGCCCTGGTGTTCTGGCATCCGCAACGCTTGTTGGGCGGCATGTGTCATTTCATGTTGCCTCGTCGAGGAGGCCACGGCGCGGGACACCTGAACGGTCGTTATGCGACGGATGCATTGATGCTGCTGTTCGAGTGCATTCATCAAGCGGGCGCCCGGCCCGAGCAGTTCGAGGTGAGCCTTTTTGGCGGGGCTGACATGTTTCCCGGAGTGGAGCGCGGTGACGCTATCGGGATTGGCCAACAGAACGTCAATGCCGCCAGGCGCCTGATCCAGGACCATGGGTTGCAATGCCGGGCCTATCACGTAGGTGGCCGGGGGTATCGTCACTTGGTGTTCGATGTGAGCACTGGACGCCTTCAGCTCAATCATGCCGATTCGGTACGCAAAGTATTCGAATCGCCCAAGAGTAATGTCTGATGACGGATATCAAGGTCTTGATCGTGGATGATTCCGCCGTGGTGCGCCAGGTGCTGAGTGCGGTTCTGAACCAGGCCAGTGGAATCCAGGTGATCGACGTCGCCGTCGATCCGGTGTACGCCATGGAGAAGATGAGCAGGCAATGGCCTGACGTCATTGTGTTGGACGTCGAGATGCCACGAATGGACGGCATTACCTTCCTGAAAAAACTGATGGCGCAAAAGCCTACGCCGGTGGTGATTTGTTCGACGCTGACAGAGAAGGGCGCCAAGACCACCTTGCAGGCGTTGGCGGCCGGTGCAGTCAGTATCGTCACCAAGCCACAGTCCAACCTGCGACAGTTCCTGACTGAAAACGCGGACGAACTGGTCCAGGCCGTCAGGGGCGCAGCGAAGGCCAACCTGCGGCGCCTGGTGGGCGCCCGGGCGCCTGTCGACGTACCGCCCCGGCTCAGTGCCGACTCGATCCTGTCCCCTGCGTCCGTAGCCATGGCCCGCACGACTGAAAGCATCGTTGCCATAGGCACTTCCACCGGAGGCACCCAGGCCCTTGAACAGGTCCTGCAAGGGTTGTCGCGGGTATGTCCCGGCATTGTCGTGGTGCAGCACATGCCGGAGAAGTTTACCGCCGCCTTCGCCGAGCGCCTCAATCACGTTTGCGAGATCGAGGTTCGCGAGGCGGTACAGGGTGATCGCATCATTCCCGGGCGGGCGCTGATCGCACCGGGAGGCACTCACATGCTGGTCAAGCGCAGTGGCGCCCAATACCAGGTGGATATTGTGCAGGGACCTCCCGTCAGCCGACATCGACCCTCGGTGGATGTATTGTTCCGTTCGGTCGCACGCAGCGCAGGCAGCAATGCCTTGGGCATCATCATGACGGGCATGGGGGATGATGGCGCTCGGGGCCTCAAGGAGATGCGTGATGCCGGCGCCAGGACCTTGGGGCAGGATGAAGAGTCGTGCGTGGTGTATGGAATGCCGCGCGAGGCGTTCAAGCTGGGCGCGGTCGAGCGTGAGCTGCCCCTGGAGCAGATTGCTTCCGCCATCCTTGGCGTTCGCGGTCATCAGCCCTGAGTCGCGGCGTCTTCAGACCAGCCCTTCATTCAAGGCGTAGCGCACCAGATCGGTACTGGTGGCAAAGCACATCTTTTCCATCAGCCGAGTCTTGTGCGTGCTGACGGTCTTGTTGCTGATCACCAGTTGTTCGGCGATCTGGTTGACGCTCAGCCCTTGGGCCAGCATGCGCAGGATCTGGAATTCACGGGAGGTCAGGCTCTGCGAGGCGTTCTCGGGTGTCACACCGCTGCTTTGCAGTGCGATTTGTTCGGCCAGTTGTGGATCGAGGTAGCGCGCGCCGGTGCTCACCTTGCGGATCGCCGCCAGCAGCGCTTCCGGGTCGCGGTCCTTGGTCATGTAGCCTGAAGCGCCGGCGCGTAGGGCTCGCTGGGCGATGTGGGCTTCATTGTGCATGCTCAGGATGAGCATCGGCAGCTTGGGGTAATGGGCGTGGATACGGCCAATCAGGTCCTCGCCACTCGAACCAGGCATGGTCATGTCGAGCAGGAGCACATCGATCTCGGTATGGCGCAACAACTCCAGGACCTGGGCGCCGTTCTCCGCTTCTGCCACCACGGCAATATCCTTGACCAGCGCGAACAATTGCTTGAGGCCTTCGCGCATGATCGTGTGATCGTCGGCCACCATTAAACGGATCATGAGTCTTGACTCCTTGAAGCGGGTACACGTAGTTGGACAGTCGTGCCGCTGCCCGGGGTGCTGGATATGGTGGTGGTTCCCCCCAAGGTCAGGCCCCGTTCGCGCATTCCCAGCAAGCCGAGGGTCCTGGATGATTGTTCGCGTTGCTCGAAGCCCTTGCCGTTGTCGGTGATTTCCAGTGACCAGTCATGCTCGCCTTGCTCAAACCTGATATCGACCCGAGTGGCTTCGGCGTGCCGGGCGATGTTGGTCAGCGACTCCTGGGCGATCCTGAATGCAGCGGTTGCGCTGGCGTCGTCCAAATGGATTTTCTGCGGGTGGATCTGCAGGTTGCAGTCGATGCCTTGCTGCTGCTTGAACGTGTCGGTCAGCCATTCCAGTGACGCGGCGATACCCATGTTGAGGATGGAGGGGCGCAGGCTGGTGGAAATGTTCCTGACCACCTGCACCGTTTGGTCGATCAGTTGCAGCAGGCGTGCCACCTGTTCGCTGAGCTGGGGCAGTTGCTCGCCGTACTGGAAGCGCAGCAGCGAAGTGCCCATGCGTATGGCGGTCAGATGTTGTCCGAGCTCATCGTGGATCTCCTGCGCAATGAGTTTGCGTTCCTCTTCCCGCGCACTTTCCCGACTGGACATCAATTGGCGCAGTTGTTTGTTGAGCGAAGCCAGGCGCAGTTCAGCCAGGCGTAGCTGCGATATGTCGCGAACGACAGCCAGAACGGTGGCGATTTTTCCCTGGATGTCCTGCTCGGGAACGAGACTGATGTGATAGACGCGTTGCAATCGATGTTGCTCGGTGAGCACATACTCATGCTCCAGAGGCTGGCCTTTTTCCACCGCGTCGATGACGGCGGCATGGAATAATTGGCTCTGCAGGTTTTTCGGCAGAATCTCGAGCAGGTCCTTGTGCAGTAAATCGATTTGCGGGCGATCCAACCAGGCTTCCAATGCCGGATTGACGAACAGCAGCTCTGCCGTTCGACTCAGTCGTGCAATACCGTCCGGAGAGTTTTCAACCAGCGTGCCGATTTCCTGCTGCCGGGCCAGTTCGTTGCGCTGGGCCTCCAGGATGTCGGTAATGTTGCGAGCAATGCACACCAGGCGATGCAAGCGCCCGTTTGAATCGGCTACGGGTACCAGGTTGAAATGGACAACGAGTGAGCGCTGACCGCAGGGCAGATGTGCATCCAGTTCGATGGGGGCTCCCACGGCGATGCAGTGCAGGCAGATCGCCTCGACGATACTGGCGGCTTCTTTTTCCAGGCACTGGCCCAACGATTGGCCGATCATGTCGGAGTGACTTTTGGCGAGCATGTCGCATAGCTTTGGATTGGCCTCCAGGCAACTGAGTTGCTGGTCGGCATCCACGGCGAGCAGGCAAAGCATATCTTGCGAATGGTCGAAGACTTCGCGGTAACGGCGTTCGCTTTGCGCCAGGTGGCTGTGGGCCGAGCAGCGCTCCCAGGCGATGGCACCGATATGACTGGCCATTTGTGCATGCTTGCGATCCTGCTCGCTCAGTTGGGCGTCCCCACCGACGAACAACAGGATGGCCCCCATCGCGACACCGGTCTTATTGACCACCGGTTCTACCCAACAACCTCGATAGCCTGCCTGCAAGGCGGGCTGGCTGAACGCGAGGCCCGCGGCGTCGCTTTTCAAATCAGCGATGAAGTGATGGTGTTCGAACCGCTCGGGGTGTCGATCAAGATCTTCGGCCAGACAGGTTGCAATCGAGGACGTGTCCGTAGGAGGGGCGCGATGGGATTCGTCGCCAGGCACAGCCTTGAAGGCCATGGCGTTGTGAAGCCCGGGCGTCAGAATATCCAGGTAGGCGCCGAGCAGTGGCAGCACCTCCCGGAGGGTGTCGTGAGTGACCATCTTTTGAAAAATGGCGGAGCGCGCATTCTCGGCCCGCTCCTGTCGGCGCAACGCACTGATATCCTGGGCGGTGACCAGCACCCCGCACAGCTCGCCTGTTTCGTCATGCTCCGGCGTCAGGTTGCACAGGAAATCCACGGAGCGACGTGAGTGTGAGCCCCTGTTTTCCAACAGGAACGTATTGGCTACGCCGGTTGAAAGCGTAAGTTCTACTTGCGTGCGAAAGTATTCGTCCAGCGGATTGTGCGTCGAGGCGCGTTCGGTGATGTGAGTGTTGGGAAAACCCCGGGCGCGCTCAAGCTCGGGATTGGCATAGATTTGTTGTCCTAGCCGGTTGTAGCGAAGGATGATGTTTTGTGAGCTTTTGGCCAGTGAGAGGTACTTCTGTTCGTTATTGAACAATGCCTGACGCAAGGCGAGATGTTCACTGATGTCTTCCAGCTGCGATACGAAGTAAAGCGCTTCTGCATCAGCGTTACGGGCGATGCCCAGGGTCAGGCGTGCCCACAGCGTGCTGCCGTCCTTACGGATGTAGCGTTTTTCCAACGTCAGGCTCGTACGGTGTCCCAGGATGAGTCTGTGCAATTCATCCTTACTGATATCGGTGTCGTCCGGATGCGTCAAACGCTGGAAAGATGTGGCGCGAAGTTCTGCTTCGGTGTAGCCGAGCATCTGACACAGCATTTGATTGGCCGCGATCCATTCACCGCTCATTCGCAATAAGGCCAGGCCTGTGCCAGCAGAATCGAACGCCAGGCGATAGTCCTGTTCGGCAAGGTGGATGCGTTCGGCGTGGCGGATCTTCACCAGGAATGTGGATTGTTGTGCCCTGTAGTCGAGTGTCACTTTCAGCGTGTCGCCGTTCGCCGACGCACTTTGAAAATGCCAGTTCCCTTTGAGTCGCGCATGGGTCAGGTGCTTTTCAAAAGTCAGACGCTTGAGAGAAAACAATGCAGGCGAGGGAACAAGGGCGGCGACGCTTTCGCTCAGCCCCAGTAGCCGACTGGCGCAGTCATCCATGATGAGCAACGTTCCCTGGGCATCCAGCAACACGACACCCACGTCATCCGCATCCTGCGTGAACGGTGTTGCTACCGCTATGGCTGAATCCATTCGCCCCATCCTCTGATCACTGTTTTTGAGCATAGCTTAAGTCTTGAGGCCGAAATCGAGTGTTCGACTATGGTCATAAGGCTGCCCACACGCTTTTGATCGATGCTGGGGACCTGCAAGGTCGTGTAGACGGCGAACGATAGAAGAGAGTCCCGTTGGACAGAAACCGAGGATGGGCTCACAATGATGTCATTGTGATATCGTTTGTGCCGCCAACGCAACGAGCGTGCTTATGCAAACAACTTCAAAGAAGAAGAGGGTGAGTTTGCGCAGATGGATCTGGCGAGCATTCGCCAGTACCAGCCTCTTGCCGCTTGTTTTGGTGGAGGGTGTGCTGATCACCACTTACTTCATCACCAACCAGTCCATTCGAAGTTCTCAGATCGAGTACCTGCATCAAAGTGCAACACGAGACATTCAGGTGTCGGTTCAGCAGAATGCATTGCTGGTGCAGGGACAACTTGAGCAGATCCACAAGGCGATCGATCTTTATGCCAAATCCACGGAGCATGAACTCACCGAGAAACAGCACCTCGTGGCAGCATCGCTATCATTAAGTGCCGACGGTGTCCGTTACAGCGCAGCAAACGATGGAGCATCCGCCTCGTTTTATTCGAATGTCACTGCGCCGCAAGATCAGGATCTCTACAAGGTATCCCTGCTGGCCAATCAGGATTTCATGATGAAGCAGTTGAAGGACGGGGATCCTCTGATTGCCAGTATCTATTTCAACAGTTGGGACAGCTATAACCGGATTTACCCCTGGTTCAATACGCTCGAGCAATACCCGCATGATATGGACATCACCCAATACAACTTCTACTACCTGGCCGATGCACAGCACAATCCTGATAAAAAAGTAGTCTGGACGGATGTCTACCTGGACCCCGCCGGCCAGGGGTGGATGATGTCTGCCATTGCGCCGGTCTATAAGGGCGACTTTCTCGAGGGTGTCGCCGGAGTTGATGTCACGGTCGACGGCATCTTGAAGCGAATCGAACAGTTGCAGATGCCGTGGGATGGCTACCTGATGCTGGTCAATGACAAGCTCGATGTCATGGCCGTACCCAAGGCGGGCCAACGTGACTTCTCCCTGCGAGTCGAGAACCAGCCCGCCGCAGAGCCTGTTGATCGCGAGCGTCTGCAGTCCCCGGATTTAAATCTTACCCGTCATCCGGACCTCGCCAGCCTCAATCAGAACTTACCGGGCCATCCGGGGGGCATTGTTGCCCTGACGTTGAATGGACGGCCTCATCTGGTCGCCTGGAATGTGATTCCCTCCACCGGGTGGTTCTTGCTGGCGGTGGTGGACGAAGCAGCGGTCATGCAGGAAACCAATCTGCTCGCCAGTCATTACCGCGATGTGGGTTATTTGTTGGTCGCGGGGCTGGTCCTGTTCTACGCCTTGTTCTTTGCCTTCATGTGGTGGCGGACACGTAACCTCAGTCGCCAATTGAGCGCGCCGGTGCAGGGGGTTTCACGAATGATGCGAGAGATTGGCCGGGGTAACTGGCAACCGGCGGAGAGCCCCTCCGATATCTCCGAACTCTGGTCAATGTCCAACCAGGCACTGGGAATGGGCAGGCAGTTGGCCCAGGCCGAGTTTGTTCGCAGTTCCACACAGCAGCGTCTAGAGTTGGTCATGGAGAGTTTTGCCGAAGGGCTCTGGGAGTATTACCCCCAGCGGCAGCGTTTTATTCTCAAGGGCGCCCTGTGCCAGCGTTTCGGCTTTGCCGCCAATGAAGTGCCGATGGCGACACTGCTGGAGAACATACCCATTGAAGACCGGCAGACCTTCATGCGGTTTCTGGAGGAGGCCAGGGGTACTGCCAGCGTGGCGCCGGAAGCGGAGTTCCGGATCCGGGACGTGCATGGCAAGTTGATCTGGATCCTTTGCCGGGGGCGCATGCTGGAACCCTCGCGGCTTGAGGATGCCAGTGTCGTGGTCGTGGCGTGTGTCGACATCACGACGCTCAAGCAGACCCAGTTGGATCTGCGGGAGAAAACCCTGGAGGCAGAGGCCGCCAGTACAGCCAAATCCAAGTTCATCTCCAGCATGAGTCATGAGTTGCGAACGCCATTGAATGCCATTTACGGGTTTGCCCAATTGGGACTCATGCAGCCGCCTGACGACGCATCGCAGCAAACGGCCAACCTGCAGGAAATCATCGAGGCCAGCGAGCACCTCATGCAGTTGATGGACGATCTGCTCGAACTCTCCAGTTTGCAGGCTGAGAGGCCTCTGCTGGATCTCAAACCGGTGCATGTGGCGAGCCTGTTATCCAACTGCGCTGACATGGTTCGCCAGCAGATCGCAGCGCAGGGCCAGACCTTGCACACCACCGCTCCTCTGGATACATGGCATGTCTGGGCGGACAAGCGTCGCCTCAAGCAAGTCCTGATCAATCTGTTATCCAATGCAATCAAATACAACCGACCCGGTGGAGACATTACCCTGGGGGCCATGGTTGTCGAGGGGGGAACCCGGCTGCGTCTTTATGTGACGGATACCGGTGTGGGCATTCCCCCGGCGTTGCAGGACGAGCTGTTCAGGCCCTTCCAGCGCTTGGGTAAAGAGAACTCTTCCATCCAGGGCACGGGTATTGGCTTGGCGCTATGTCGGGACCTGGCACTTCTGATGCACGGCAGCATGGGCTTTGAAAGCCACGTCAATGTGGGGTCGACTTTCTGGATCGACATGTACTCGTCGGCTTTTCCCGCACCCGGGAGGGAGTCCAACCTGTCGACGATAGCGTTGCCACGCGTCCTGTTGGTAAGCAGCAACCCCAAGGATGATGAGGTGGTCCGGGAGGCACTGGCCGGTGATTTCGAGTTGCAATGGGTCAACACGTTGCCCGACGCCAGCGTTGTGCTTGATGCCACGGCAATCAGCGTATTGATCGTTGCCACCGCGGACCGTGTGCCTGTGCTGGAGACTTTTTTCCGCGGTTTACGCACGAGGATCGCAGAAACTGCCCTGTCGATCATCGTGGTGCGTGCTGCCGTCGATCACGCTTCGATTAGCCAACTGGAGTGCCAGGCCATCGTGGCTTCTCCCTTGGAGAGGCAGAGTATTCGCCATCTGGTATTGACGCTCGCCACGAAGAGGGCAGATGCATGTTCGCCAAAGTAAATGCTGAAAGCAGGGTTGTCATTATTGACGATGTGCCCACCAATCTCCGGCTTCTGGATTCATGCTTGCGAGCCGTAGGCCTGCGCAACATCACGACCTTCAGCGACTCGGTGCAAGGACTGGATTGGCTGCTTTCGAACGCCTGGGACCTGGTGTTGCTGGACCTGGATATGCCCGCGCTTGACGGCTTCGAGATCCTTGATCGGCTCAATAAACGAGACCGCACTGAGTCACCGGTCATCATCGTAACGGCTTTGAATGACCAGCAGAGCAGACGAAAAGGGCTGGAAAAGGGTGCCAACGACTTCATCTCCAAACCCATCGACCTGCCTGAAGTGCTGCTCAGAGTACGCAATTGCCTGGAGCTGGCGCAGGCGGCGAAGCAGCTGCGCGACGTCAATGTCGAACTTGAGCGCAAAGTCGAGCTGCGCACCGCCCAACTGGCTTCCAGCTACAAGGCGATCAGCAGCAGTCTGAGTCGAGCGGCCAGCTATCGCGACGATGACACGGGGCATCATATTGTTCGTATTGGCGAGTCCGCTGCGTTGTTGGCCAAGGCTATCGGCATGCCCTCTCAATGGTGCGACCTCATGAAGATGGCGGCCCCGATGCACGATATTGGAAAAATCGGCATTGAAGACGCCATTCTGCAAAAACCTGGCGCGCTGACACCGCAGGAAAGAGAGATCATGCAGGAACATGCCCGTATCGGTTATGAAATCCTGCATGACCCGGAGGGGTCTCCTTTGACGGATTTGGCAGCGGAAATTGCCCTGGCGCATCACGAACGTTGGGACGGCACCGGTTATCCCAAGGGATTGCGAGGTAAGGAGATTCCGTTATCGGCAAGGATTGTGTCGATATGCGATGTGTATGACGCCATAAGAATGCCGCGAGCCTACAAACAGGCTTGGGATGTCGAGCGTGCGAGGCGTTTCATCACCGATCAAGCCGGTACCCAGTTCGATCCTTCCCTGGTGGACGTCTTTTGTAATCTCTTTGACGAAATAGATCGCTTGCGCTTGCCCGATGCGCGAGAGGGCTGATGAGACCCGGGAGATGTCGCCGATGATCCGGGTGCCTGCTTCATCGGCGACAGGTTTCATTGCCCGCTTTTAATCCGGCTCCAGACCCGCGTGCGCAGCCGGTCGTTCTCTAATGGCATGGCCTCCAGCACAAAGAGTTTTTTCATCACGCTGTCAGGCGGGTACACCATCGGGTCGTTGCGGATGGCCTTGTCGACCAGCCCCTCGGCGGCGGTGTTGCCGTTGGCATAGTGCACATGATTGCTGATGCCAGCCATCACCTTGGGGTCCAGCAGGTAGTTGAGAAATTCGTAGCCGGCGCCTTCATTCGGCGCATCGGCGGGCATGGCGACCATGTCGAACCACATTGGTGAGCCTTCCTTGGGGATGGCGTAAGCAATCTGCTGGCCGTTCCCGGCCTCATTGGCGCGCGCTGCGGCCTGCATCACATCGCCGGAAAATCCCACGACCAGACACACGTCACCCGTCGCAAGGTCACTGGTGTACTTGGAGTTGTGGAAGTAACTCACATAGGGGCGCACCTTGAGTAGCAAGGCCTGCGCCTTCTCGTAGTCGGCCTTGTCCTTGCTGTGATGCGGCAGGCCAAGGTAGTTCAAGGCGATGGGAAGGATCTCGGGACCATTGTCGAGCATCGCCACGCCGCATCGGGCGAGTTTCTTCATGTTTTCCGGCTTGAACACGATGTCCCACGAGTCTATCGGTACATCGCCCAGGACCGCCTTGACCTTGGCCACGTTATAGCCGATGCCGGTGCTGCCCCACAGGTAGGGAAAACCGTAGCGGTTGCCGGGGTCATTGGCCTCCAGGACCTTCATCAGCGTCGGGTTGAGGTTGTGCCAGTTCGGGAGTTTGCTGCGGTCCAGCGGTTTGAGTGCGCCGGCCGTGATCTGCCGGGCCATGAAGTGGTTGGACGGAAACACCACGTCATACCCTGAATGGCCGGCCATCAGTTTGGCGTCGAGCACCTCGTTGCTGTCGTACAGGTCATATTGAGTCTGGTGCCCGGTCTGGGTGGTAAAGTTTTGCAGGGTATCTGGAGCGATGTAGCTGCTCCAGTTGTAGATCCTGACGGTGTCTGCTGCCTGAGCGGTAGACGCGATCAACAGTAACGGAACGATCGACTTCAACATGCGAGACCTCAACCTTTGTTCTAGGCGTTATGGATGAAGGCAGTTCAGAAAATCAGCACGTAGCTCTTGCGAACGGTTTCTTGTACATCCCAGATTCCCGTCGTGTTCGCAGGGAACATCAACGCGTCGCCGGCCTGGATATGTAAGGGCTCGCCACCGTCCGGGGTGAAGGTGCAACGCCCCTGAATGAAATGGCAGAACTCCTGTTGCACGATCTGGCGCCGCCAGCGGCCGGGGGTGCATTCCCACACGCCGGCCTCGACGCCGTCGTCGCGTTCGACGCATGCCGTGGCAACCTGTGAAAGCGGCTCGCCCAGCGGTACACCAACAGCGCCAGGCTCACCGAGCGGCAAACGGGCGGTGTCGCGAAAATGATCGATCTTCATGCAAACGGCTCCTTGGACTTCATCAGACGTTCCATGCAACCGGCCAGGCCTTCAGCCATCCGGCGACGCCAGCGTGGCGCATGGAGGTTGGCCAATACCTGATCCTCGTGAACGAAGCTCTGGATAATGGCGTTGTAACCCAGCCAGCGCAGAGGCTCAGGCTCCCATCGTGGCAACGAGGCCAGGGGCCGATCATCCAGCACCCAGGGCTGGCGAGTCAGTTCGTTGTCCTGGCCAAGAATCAACGCCGCCACGGTTCGGCCGCCCAGATTGCTGGCGCCTACACCTTCACCCCCGTAGCCACCCGCCAGCGCGATCCGTTGGCGACGGTCGGCGAGCATGTGCGGGTGAAAGGACCGGGCAACCCCCAGATTGCCGCCCCAGGCATGGGTCAGGCGCACATTGCGCAAGATCGGAAAGAGTTCACTAAACAGGTGTTGCCGCAATGCTCGTTCGGCCTGAGTGAGGTTGAAGTCACTGCGCAGGCGACCGCCAAAGCGATATCCACCGCGGGCGCCAAACACCAGGCGATCGTCTCGGCTGCGCTGACCGTAGGTGACTTGTCGGCTGTTTTCGCTGAACGCCTGGCCACGGGTCAGGCCGATTTCGGCCCATACATCGGCCGGGAGTGGCTCAGTCGCGACGATCAGGCTTTGCGCGGCCAGTTGATGTTTGTTCAACGGGGGCAGGGTGCTGGCATAACCTTCGACCGCCGGCACCACCCAATCGGCGCTCACCCGACCGTGCTCGGTTCGGACCTGGCCTGGCTTCCAGTCGAGCACCGGGCTTTGCTCGTAAATGCGTACACCCATCCGTTCGACGGCTTCGGCCAGCCCCCGTACCAACCGTGCAGGCTGGATGGTCGCGCAGTGAGGTGAGTACAGGGCGCCGTACGCCTGGGCCACATTTAACTGTTCACGCAAAACCTGAGGGCTCAACCAGCGGTAGTCGTCTTCACCCAGGCCTTGCGCACGGACAGCATCGAGCTGTTCGCGCAGGCGCCGTTCTTGCTCGGGATAACGCGCCGCGCAGTACAGCACGCCACCTTTGCGCAGCTCGCAATCGATGCCTTCGAGGCGGCACACTCGCTCCACCTCGTCGGGGATTGCATGCAGCAGTTGGTAGCCCGCGTGACGTTGCGCGGCAGGTAAAGGGCCCAGGAGTCGGTCTTCGCCCAGCAGGTTGCCCATCAACCAGCCACCATTGCGGCCGGAGGCGCCGAAGCCGGCAATCTGTGCTTCAACGATGACGATGTTCAGGTGCGGTGCTTGCTGTTTAAGGTAATAGGCCGCCCAGAGGCCACTGTAACCGGCGCCGATAATCACAACGTCTGCTTGCAGATCCTGATACAACGCCGGGCGCGGCATCAGCGCCTCGCCGAGTTGCTCCATCCACAAACTCACACCACCCCAGCCAGACATCCCATGCTCCATCGGTTGATTGCCGACAGAGATTAATGCGCTGCGACGGGGGCTGTGTTATCTGCGGGCACGCGCGCAATTGGCTTTCAACCACGCCTTGGGTGTGCAGCCGGTATGACTGCGAAAGGCCTTGTAGAACGCCGAGGTGGAATTGAATCCGGCACTCGCCGCAAGGGCATCGATGGGCGCGTTTTCACCGTGATTGACGAGGCGCTCAAGCAGGTAGGTCAACCGGGCTTGGGTCACGTAGCGATAGAAGCTTTGTCCCAGCACTTGATTCAGCAGGTAAGACAGCTGATTGCGACTGTACCCGGTGGCGCTGGCAATCCGTGCAAGGTCCAGATCCGGGTCGAGGAAGGGCTGCTGGCGCGTAAAATAGTCGGCCAAGTCTCGCGCCATGAACGTCAGCTGACGCGCCGAGAGCCCCAGTTTACTGATGGCGGGCGCGTGGCGCCCAGTCTGGGGCTCGCTGTCGCGCACCAGTGAGGCATATTCGTTTATGCGAAGGATCAGGCCATCACATACCGTGATGGCTTCACTGGTGCGAAAAACCACCCGCTCGCCACTGCCTTTGAGCGCTGTCTGGTACTGGATGAATGCGGTACAGCCATCTGCACGGATGCGGTCGTTGTGTTCAAGATACTCGTCGGGATGGCGCGGCAACGTGCTGGTGATGTAAGCGCGCAACTCGGTCAGGCCCATGCTGCGGTTCTGAAAGAAATCGTTGTACTGCACTTGCGGGTGATACAACGCGAGAATCGCCTCCAAGTCACGGCGTTTCCATGCCATGTGGTAACGCAGCACCACTTCCAGGGTCAGCGTTGTCTGTTCGGCGGTATCTGGCGGAAGGAGAGGCATTGGTTGACCGGCGTAGAGACTGGGCTAGCGCCAGTCTAGCCCTGCAGTGGCTCACTGAACAAATACAGCCGCCTCATACCTGAGCCCGCCAACGGTATATCTACTTTCCGAACGTTACTCGCTATGGTGAGCGGATCGTGTGGTGATTTTTGTCATATTTCCCTCACGCCCCCCGCGCACCAGGCAGTCTCGCTGGGCGACTGCCTGGCACGAATACGTCATCTACTTAATCAATGAGCTGCGCTTTCGTTGAAGCGGCGAACAAACTGATCGAACCGTTCATTGACCCCTCCTGCAAAAAGTTGCTGGGTCTGCCCTTGGGCTTCGATGCGCCCTTGGTCAAGGAACAGAATCCGATTAGAAACATCGCGGGCAAAAGCCATCTCGTGCGTGACGATCAGCATTGTTCGACCTTCAGTCGCGAGATCGCGCATGACCTTGAGCACCTCACCCACCAGTTCCGGGTCCAAAGCTGACGTCGGTTCATCGAACAGCAGCACGCGAGGCTTCATCACCAGAGCGCGTGCAATGGCCGCTCGTTGCTGCTGCCCACCCGATAGCTGTGCTGGGTATGCATCGGCTCGATGTGTCAGGCCAACGCGCTCCAGAATCGACAGCGCTTCGTCACGGACCTCAGCCTTTTTTCGCCCTTGGACATGAACAGGGGCTTCCATCAGATTTTCCAGAACGGTCATATGACTCCACAAGCAGAAGTTCTGGAAGACCATGGCGACCTGGGTTCTTAAACGGTCCACTTGTTTGCGGTCAGCAATATGGGCGTCCGAAGCGCCTTGTTTCAGCTTTACGCGCTCTCCAAAAACATCAAGTGATCCTGCGGAGGGAAGCTCCAGCAAATTAAGGCAGCGCAGGAACGTCGACTTACCCGATCCAGAGGCTCCAAGAATCGAAACCACTTCGCCTTCGCGAGCAGTAAAATCGATACCTTTCAACACTTCGATTTCACCATAACTTTTACGCAGCCCCTGAGTCGCGATAGCAGTGGCGCGAGCCGATGACGCGTTAACAGCAACAGACATTAAATGCTCCTTCCCAGCGCTCGGCAGGGTTAATTGCGGCGATAGGCAAGATGTTTATTGAGTCGGCTCTCGATGACCGAAAACGCCAGACTGATGAGGAAGGTCAGCGTCAGATAGAGCGCTCCCGTGACGGAGAACACTTCCATGACGCGGTAGGAGGAGGAGATCAGCTTGTAAGCAATCCCGGTCACCTCTGTCAGAGTGATGATGCTCGCGAGCGATGTGGCTTTGAGCATGAGAATCACCTCACTGCCGTAAACCGCAAGCCCTTGGCGAACCGCGATTGGCCATACGACCCTGCGCCGCAGCAACAGCCCGGACATCCCACAGGACCGGCCAGCTTCGATCTCTCCAAGGGGAACAGCCTGCAATGCCCCACGGATGATCTCTGCTGTATATGCCGAAGTGTTGAGCGCAAGCGCCAAAACCGCACACCAATAGGGTTCACGCAAAAAAGGCCAGAGAAACGACTGACGCAAACCAGGAATCTGACCTAACCCGTAATAGATCAAAAAGATCTGCACTAACAACGGGGTTCCTCGGAATAGTTCGATGTGGGCATTGCCTATCCACCGAAACAGCCGAAAGCTGCTCCCTGCCGCAGCCGCCACCAGGATCGACAACGCAAAGCCCACTGCAAGCGCCATTGCCGAAAGCTGAAGAGTCAGCGGTAAGCCTGTCAGTAACTGCTGAAATACATCCGTTAGAAAATTCCAATCCATCATCAACGACTCCACGGTCTGGCAAGACGTTTTTCCGTGCGGCTCAGCAGTGATCCAGTTAAACGGCCAATGATGAAGAACATCGCAGCTGCCACGCCGTAAAACAGCAACGGTTCACGTGTTGACCCAGCAGCAGTAATTGATTGGCGAAGTAACTCGGTCAGACCAATTACCGATAGCAGAGCGGTCTCCTTCAATACCGACTGCCAGACGTTCCCCAATGCAGGCAATGCGAAACGCAAAGCTTGAGGGGCGATGATTCGGCGCAGCAGCAAGAAGTCGGACATACCACACGACAACCCCGCTTCTATCTGTCCGCGATCAAGTCGAAGAAAACCTGCGCGATAAGCTTCGGTCTGATAAGCGCCGGATACTATTCCCACCGCCAATACGCCGATGGCAAATGCCGGTAGGGAGAAAAAGCCAGGGAACCCACTCATGTTCATGACTTTGGTGAACGCTACGCTGCCGCCAAAATAAAAGAGGTAAACGATGAGGATCTCCGGGATGCCGCGAAAAACTGTCGTATAAAACGTACCCGCAGCACGCAGAATCCTGCTTCTCGAAAGTTTCAATGCGGCACCGATGACCCCTAGCAAACTGCCGAGGGCGAATCCGCTAACAGCAGCCGCTAGGGTGATACTAGCGGCAGTCAGTAATGGCAAACCCCACCCATGGGGGCCGAACCCAATCAATTCAAAAATACTCAGCGTCATTGTTTTTGGCCTTGTAGTTGCGCAGAGGGAGAAGAGGTAAATCGTGTCGTGCTGAAAGGTTCGATCAGCGGGTGGACTGAACCGCTGATCAACGAATGAGCGACGGTTTCACCTACAGCCGGTGCTAATTGGAAACCGTGCCCGCAGAAGCCAAACACGTGCCATAGCCCTTTGTGCGTGGCACTCGGCCCTATGTAGGGGACGCCGTCCGGCGTTGCTCCTTCGAGCCCTGTCCAGGTGCGAAGCACAGGCACACCTGCCAATACAGGAAAGGCCTCAAGCGTCGCGGCGGCGCTGGATGCCATGCGATCCATGACGGTGAAGGACGTCCCGTCGTCCAGGCAGGGCTTGCCAGATATGCCGCCACCGATGACCAATGACCCCACCGCGCTTTGCTTGAATGACAGTGGTCGATCAATGCCTATCACCACGGGTTCGATAAATGGCTTTACCCGAGCAGTCACCATCATGCTGAGCGCCAACACCCTCATGGGAAGCTCGTCCCCCAATGACGCCGCAACTTGCGAACCCCAAGCCCCTGCGCAGTTGATAACCCAATTGGCCTCAATGAGTCCTCGTTCGGTTCGCGCCGCCCAGCGCCCACTGGAACATTGATCGAGCGCCTTGACTGCACATCTCTCATGGATCACCACCCCGGCTGTTTCCGCCGCTCGCCGGAACGCCTGTGAAGCGCTGGCAGGATTGGCATGACCATCACCCCGGGAAATGAGGCCTCCCAATGCGGAGTTGGCTAAGCCAGGAAGCATCTGATGCAGTTCATGAGCGTCTATGAACTCTTCGCTGGTGTAGCCCCGACGCATCATTTTTTGATGCCGGTCACGCACCCATTTCATCTCCGCATCGTCGAGCGCAAGAGCAATCTGGGAAGAGCCGAGTTGCACCTCGCAGGCTAGTGCTTGCTCATGCCCAACGATGCTTCCGAGATCCTTCCACATCTCCATGGCACGAATGGAAAGCGGGTATTCCCGAACATCTCTCATCAAAAGGCGAAGTCCGCCCGCGTTGACACCTGAAGCATGGCGACCCGGTAAGCCCTTATCTATGAGGGTCACTTTCCAACCCGACCGGGCAAGGAACAAACCAATTGAGCACCCTTGCAGTCCACCACCGATGATCAGAACGTCATCTGTTCGCTTATTCATGGGCGTGCACCTCAACTCCGTCGACAGGCTTATCTTCCAAGGAGACGATTTGCGCTAGATCGGGATCCACACCTGTGAGATTTGCCAGTGCGACAAGGGGCAGAGGGCGCAGAGGGGGACGAGCCCTGAAAGGGCTTGGGGAGGCAGTACCGGAATCTTCAGCCAGGAGGCGGGCGACGGTCACTGCGCAACTACGTCCCTGGCATGGTCCCATCCCACAACGCATGATGCCCCGCAGATGGTTCATGTCAGTAGCACCGTTATGAATCGCTGACCGAATATCACCGGCGGTCAACTCTTCACAGCGGCAGACTATCGTGGAGTCTTCAGGAAGTTGCGCGGCGATACCGCGAGGAAAGGCTTTATCAATGAATGGGCGAGCGGAGAGTGTCCGAGCGACGTGAGAAGCCCCTTTAACCAGCTCACTTCTTAGGTTTACTCCAAGAAGCTCGGCCACGATGCAGGAAGCAACCTGTCGTCCATGGGCGATTGCCGCGTCGGCTCCTCCAATGCGTCGAGCGTCACCGGAAATCCAGATGGCACAGGGACGTTCCGTCAGCGAAGGGCCCGCGGCTAACTCTGCTCGACCATCTTCAGTCGTTTTAGGTTTCCAGCTCGTGTCATCGTGTAGCCATTCCATCGCCAGCCCAGCGCAGTGGGCAACGTCGGTCGCGGGTACGATGCCGTCGTGTACCACCAAAAGATCACAAGGCAGTTCAATAGTGCGCCCGGCGACAGACAGGCTGACCGATTCAACTTTGTCACGTCCGTAGGCCTTGAGATCAGATACCCCTGTGCGCATGGTGATACCAGCGAGCTTGAGGCGAGAGAGCCATCCAAACCCTTTGGCGAGAGGAGCCATGGCACTGAGTCTGATCGAGCCAACCGCAGCGAGCTTGTCGCGTATCGTGTCGGTACGACCAATCAAACTAGGTCTGACGCCAAGCCTGCGCAGTTGCTCGGCCAACAGCAAAATGAGTGGGCCAGTTCCGACCAATACCACTCGGCCATCTGGCTGTAACCGCCCAGCCTTGAGCAACGTTTGTACGGCGCCTGCTGTCATTACGCCTGGCAAGGTCCAACCTGGAAACGGCATCGGGCGTTCCATGGCGCCATTGGCTACGATTACTTGTCGCGCCCGCAGATACCCGGCAGAGTTACCGCGTAGCCATCCTACAGTTGCCTCCGCGCGAAGCTCCCACACCGTTGTTTCGGGTCGGTAATCGATGGCAGCTACGGAGCGGAACTCCTCTATCAATGCTTGTCCTGCGAGATAGGTAGGACCCAAGGCATTCAGCAGCTTGTCAGTCGATGGGCGGGCGAGAAGATTGGATTCGAGAGCGCGAAAAATCTGCCCTCCAGGCGTTGGCTGCATGTCGAGCACAATGACCTTCAGGCCAGCTTTAGCGACTCCGATTGCAGCGGACATTCCCGCCGGACCTGAGCCGATAACAATGACATCCGCATCTAGAGCACGAGGGTTGTCTGCTGCTGGAGCACGAGACTCTTGCGATAAATCAGGCATCACACCCCCACTCAATTGATGCCACACCTTGTTGGGTGGTGACTCTCATGCCGTCTTCAACGATCTGGAGACAGGCCTGCCGGTTGCCAATGCCGTTGATCTCGACCAGACAGTCGAAACAGTGACCGATCATGCAATAGGGCAGGCGAGCTGAACCTGTGACAGGGGTGGTGCGAAATGCCGATATCTCAGCCCTCAACAAACACGCCGCAAGCGTTTCGCCTGTGCGAGCGGTGATCGCCTGGTCATTAAAATAAATGGTGATTGTTGCCTCGACGGCACCCACGGGGATAAACATGCCTGTACCTGCCAGGATGAAATTGTGAAATTGCGTTTGATGGGCAAGCGGCTGAAAACCTCTCCCGTTTGCCGAGAGAGGTTTTCTGGATCAGTCTTTTGTCGAGATGTCCGTGCCGAACCATTTCTCGGTCAGCGCTTTGTTGGTGCCGTCGCTGTTGACTGCGGTGATGGCGGCATCAAATGCTTGACGAAGGGCTTCGTCGCCTTGTCGCAGCGCTATGTTGGTCGTCCCTTGGCCCAAGACGCCGCCAGCGAAGGTCGGCCCGGTAGCAACCAATACGCCTTTGTTTACCTCTATGACGGGCTTAAAGGTCGTGACGTTCGCTACGCCGATATCCAGACGGCCATTAGCCAAATCCAACGCGAGTTGTTCAAATGTCGGGTAATCACGAATGTCCAAACCTTTGAAGTACTCTCGTACAAAATTCGACGCAGTCGACCCGGTCTGGACACCGATTACCTTGCCCTTGAGTTTGGCTTTTAGCGCATCAATCGCAGCTTGTGCGCTGGCTGGCGAGTCAGTCAGATCGTAGCTATTGCCCGCATCTGCCAGGCTTTTCAGCTCATTGTCTGAAGTCGTGAGAAAGCCATTAGGTGCTTTGGCGTACGATTTAGAAAACGCGATGACCTTTTTGCGTTCGGCAGTAACGCCCATCGAAGCGATAATCGCGTCATATTTACCAACTGTCAGGCCAGGAATAATTCCGTTCCATTCTTGGCTGACGATGGTGCACTTGACCTTCATTCGTTCGCATAACACGTGGGTCAGCTCGATCTCGTAACCGGTCAGCGAGCCATCGGCATTCGTATAATTCCAAGGAGGGTAGGCGCCCTCTGTTGCAACTTTGATTTCGCTTGGCAAAGCCTGAGCACTGGCTATACCTACAAACATTGGCATTAGCGCCAAAGCGAGCCACGCACGGTTTTTCAACATTTCCATCTCCCTGCTTTATTCAGGTTATTAAAAGGGCAGATAGCGAAAGGATTTGAATCAATTACTAGTCGTTGTGGATTCACTATACCCACGGATCAGGAGGTGCTACAGACGTCATCTAGTTGACCTGAGCGAAAGCTGAACTTATGCTTGGATTATGAGCAGATCACTTATTCCTTCACTGAATTGGCTTCGTGTCTTTGAGGCCGCTGCCAGACATCAAAGCTTCTCGAAGGCCGGGCAAGAGTTGAGCATGACGGGTGCTGCGGTAAGCCAGCAGGTCCAGTCACTAGAGGCCAGTCTTGGCCGTCCTTTGTTCGAGCGCTCGGCGAACCGAATTCTGCTCACACCAGAAGGCAGGGATTTTCTTCCCACCGTACAACTCTCCATCAGTGCAATGGAAAGCAAGGCGGCGGCGCTCTTTTCCCCTCAACGTATTCAACGTGTGTCGTTGCAGGCCAGCCATCTGATGTCGATGAGCTGGCTTCCTCAAGTGCTTGCGGACTTTGAGCAGGGTAACCCCGGTATTCGGGTCGAACTCTGGATGGAAGGTGCGCAACAACGGAACATGGAACCTGATCTAGCGATAAAATTCGGTGAAGATCCTGATTTAGTGCGTCATCCTGGCCGTCTGATGGGACTTTCCTACGTAGCCATGTGCCGCAAAGCCGACGTGCCTGGACTGACATCACTGGAAGCCCTGCTGAAATATCGGCTGCTGGAAATGGTGCCGCATTCAATGGGATGGATGGGGCTGCTCAATCACAATTTTGGCCCAATGCGTGCTCACAGTCTGAAGTTGGAACCCGTAGATACGACCCCTCTAGCCTTCATGATGGTGAGCCAAGGACTAGGACTCGCTATTGGTCCCGTTCCAGTTTGTCTGCCTTTAGCGGATTCGCTTGGGTTAGAGATATGCCCGCTCATTCCCGTGACTCCCGGACCAGGGAATTACTATCTTGAGCATCCCGCAAATCAACCTCGCAGCGCCGCAGTACTGAGGTTGGAGCAAGCGCTCCATGAAGCAGCCCAGCGCTCGATGAAGATGTTGACCGTCGTAGCAGCAGAGTGAGCATGGCTCACCTGGATGCATGGCCACTGTCCGCTCCTGGCCGGAGGCTGCCAAAGCCCGAGGCGTACGGTTTGGTCCAAAGCCTTCACTGACTTCGACGCAGATAGTTGGATGTGGGCCTGGAACAACCCCATGGTGCCTAATGCGCTTCGTGAAAAAGCACTGCCGCTCAAGTAACTGCAGATTCTCTCGGGCGCTGAATGCTTTGGCGCGGAAGAGGCGATCACCCTCGAAGGTGAGGGCACTGCTTGGGAACTGGCCGCTGTCGCGGTGCGCCACCTGAACGCACTGGGCTGCTATCGAGCGCCAACGTCACCTGATGGACCAACTATTTTTCTGGCCATCACTCACCTTGGGGCCGGCATACCAGTCCCGTCCCGCACCTGCATCAGCGCAAATCCCAGCAGATTCAAGCCTTTCCAGAGATTCGGATTGTTCGCATCCGCGCTGTCCTGTGCGAGCCCTATACCCCAGATGTTATCAACCGGGCTGGCTTCGACAATAACCCGCGAACCGGTTTGTAGAAGATATCCGTTCAACTGCGGATTCTGGGAGAACTTGGCCTGGTTCGCTCGAACGACGATGTCGTATCGGTGTTGCAGCCAAACCTTATCATTGAATCCGCGCACGTTGCGGCCAAGCGCTTTGGCGGCATTTGGAGTCGGAGCGTGGAGCACCTGCGCACGAATATCCTGATCGTCGAACAAGGCCGCTTTCTCGGCCATCATGTAGTGTTCGGCTGTCGGGTAATGTTGCCCGTCGACAATGAACCCGGCCTCGAACCATTGGCTGAAGCACGAAGCCGTGACGCCAGTTTTACTGCGTTGGTGCCCCCAGAAAAACGTGAAGCTCAGACACTCTCCAGAGTTGAAACGGGCGCACAGTTGTTTCAGATGTTCAGAGTCGTTCAATTACATATCCTCGCTAACTGAAGATCGAAGCTACAGCTATTGTGCTGACCGAGGCAACCACGAAGCTTGGTAGATCGAACGTCCACAGATTGGGGAGTAATTGCATCTCTTCAACCTGATCAAGATCAACCGATGCCAAACACTTTGCGAACTTTGGCTTGCTTACCGATGCTTTGGGCCACATTAACCAGTGCAACTCAGTTTTCGAAAGGCCCGCTAGCTTCAAGCCATGATCGGTAATTCAATGAGATTGGGGCGGCCTGAGCGAATGCCATCCTCGACTGCTTCAGCAATATCGCCGGCGCGCTCGACCCTGCGCGACGCAACCCCCAGGGAGGAGGCGAGGGCCTGGAAGTCGATGGCCGGGTCCCGGATGTCCATGCCGATGAACTGGTTCGTACCGGCACTTCGGTAGTGCGCCTGGTTACGCGCGTAGTTTTTCAGGATGTTGTATTCGCCATTGTTCATGACCACAAAGGTGACGGGCAAACGCTCGTGTGCCGCTGTCCAAAGCGCTTGGGGTGAATACATCGCCGAGCCATCGCCGACCAGGCAGACCACCGGGGTGCGGTCCAGGCCAAGGGATGTACCGACAGCCGCCGGCATGCCCCAGCCGAGGATGGCGCTCCGCGTAAACAGGTACTGGCGGGCCGAATGCGAATCCAGGCAAGCACGCACATGAGCGATGGTGACCGGTGCTTCGTCGACGATCCACACATCAGGGCCGATTGCCCGGACAGCTTCATGGGCCGCAACGAAAGGCGTGGTCACGGGCGTATTGAATTCGCACTTCGCGCGCTCGGCCACTTCGATTCGGCGAGTACTGCGCTCGTGCGCAGCGACATTTCGCAGCGTCGCGATGGCCTGGCGGTGTGGGGCCAGTGTCTGATCCAATAACGGCAGCAACAACTGCAAGGACAGCTTGATGTCGCCTATCAATCCCAACGCCGTTCCATGCACTCTGCCCAGTTGGTGGCCATCGCCGGTCAATTGAATGAGACGGCAATGAGGGGGAATCGCCGGGCCTTGCGAGTATTGGTAACTGATCAGCGAATGGCCGCCGAGAAGCAAGACCGCATCGAAGTCAGCGAACGTTTCGCGGATATCGGCAGCTTTGGGCGACAAGGCTCCGCGCCATTGAGGATGAGCGGTGGGGAAGGGGATATGCCCGGGCCAGGATGGCCCGAAGACCGGCGCGCCGAGTGCTTCGGCGAGTCTCACCGCTTCCGCTTGGGCATTCGACTGGAAGACCTCCTCCCCGACGATAATCGCCAGGCGGCCGGGGGTAACCGTCGCCAAGGCGTCAGCCAACGGGGCAATCGCCGCGGTCACCGCACCTCGTTCGATTCGCGACGGCTGGCCAGCATCGGCATCGGTGTGCTGCTCCATCACGTTGATCGGCAGCGAAAGGAAAACCGGGCCGGTCGGCCCCGTGCGGCAGTCCTGAAGAGCGCGACGCAGCAGCATCGGGATATGTTCGGGATGCTGGATTTCCTCCGCCCATTTGACGCTCGGTCGGGCCAGGCTGACCAGATCACCATGAAGCAGCGGGTCGGTCACGCCATGGCGGGTATCCTGTTGGCCCGCGGTGATCACCAGCGGCGTGTTCGCCATCTTCGCGTTCAGGGTGGCGCCCATCGCATTGCCAAGGCCTCCTGCTGTATGGAGGTTGACGAAACCGGGGCGGCCGGATGCCTGGGCATAACCGTCGGCCATCGCCACGACGGTGGCTTCCTGGAGGCCGAGCACGTAGTGAATGTCGCAGACGCCCGAGAGCGCATCGAGCAACGGCAGCTCCGTTGTTCCCGGGTTGCCGAAGACATGGCGAACGCCTTCGCTGCGCAGTACTTCTACGAGCAGGTCCGCGCCGCGTTGCCCACGGATGCTGGACGGGACACAGGGAGTTGAAGGCATGGGGCGAAACCTCACTCAGTTGGAAGAAATACTTTACCCCGCTTTTGTGGCTATCGGATTGCCAAATGTGAGCGAGCAGGCTCGTTCTTCTTGTCGCCGGCTTGTATCAGCCTCCTACGTTCAAGCCACGATCTGCGCTGCTGCGCGAGCCCAAGGGGTTGCTGTCCTTGCTGGCATCGAAGCAGACAAGCTGCTAACGGTGTCGAGCCGATGAATCTGCTCGGCTGACAGTTCAACCGACAGGGCTGCGAGGTTGTCGGCCAACTGCTCGACCGAGCGCGGGCCGATGATGGGCAACGACCCGTGCGTGCCGGACCAGGCGATAGCGATCTGACCGGGGCTGACGCCCAGTTCGTTGGCGATGGCGATAACCGTGTCGAGGACCTGTGTACGCTGCTCGCTGTTCTCTGCCTGGAACACCTTGCCACCGAGGCCCTCGGCGCGTCCTTTCTCGCCCTTGCGGTACTTACCGGTCAGCATGCCTCCGCCGAGTGGCGACCAAGTGACGATACCCAATCCCAACGCATGCGAAGCCGGGAACAGATCAGCCTCGGGCTCGCGGTGGACCAGGCTATGCTCGAATTGCGCCGCGGCGATCGGCACCGAGTGGGTGAGTTCGGCGAGGGTGACGGCACGCGATAACCGCCAAGCAGGGAAATTGGAGAGGCCGGCATAAAGAATCTTGCCCGCGCGGGCGAGATCCTCGAACCCACGGACGATTTCTTCGGTGGGCGTGACATCATCCGGCCAATGCGCCCAGTAGAGATCGATGCGATCGGTTCCGAGTCGCTTCAGGCTTGCCTCTACCGAGGCCACCATGGCTTTACGACTATTGCCGGTGACGAGGCGATCAGCATTGGGCTGTGCGCCTCGGGTGTACTTGGTCGCCAGGACGAAACTCTCGCGTCGGCCCTTCAGAAGGGTCCCGAGCAGTTCCTCGGATTGTCCGAACTGGTAGATATCGGCCCCATCGATGAAGTTGCCGCCGGCCTCCGCGTACGCATTAAAGATTGCCGTGCTGACATCGGGATCCGCGCCGTAACCCCAGCCTGTGCCAAAGTTGCCTGTCCCGAGCACGACCTGGGACACACTCAGTCCTGTTTTGCCGAAGGATGCATATTTCATGTTTTCACCATTGATCAAGTCGGGAAGATATTGTCAGACAGTGTCGGCGCAAAGGCCTGGGCGTCGCGTGTTTCGCGGGTAACGGGTGCGCCAGGATCGGTCTCAGCCTTGGCCATGAGAGGCCCCCTGTGTGGCTGCCGGATGATCGAAGATCAGGCAGGTGGTCGTCGCATGCGCATACAGTTTGCCGTCGGGGCCAATGATCCGGCCCTCGGCCGTCGCCACTGTACGCCCCGCATGGATGACCTTGCCCTCGGCACGCACCAACGGGACCTGGTCGTTCAGGGGGCGCACCATGTTGACCTTCAGCTCCAGCGTGGTATAGCCCTTGCCTGCGGGCAAGGTCGAGTGCACGGCGCAACCTACTGCCGAGTCGAGCAGCGTAGCGAACCATCCGCCGTGGACGGTGCCCAGTGGGTTGTAGTGCCTGCGCTGTGGGCGACCTTGAAAGACGGCAATGCCGGGCTCCATGTGAATCGGCACGAAATCGAGCGTGTCGCCGATGGGTGGGGGAGGCAGTTCTCCAGCAAAGATCGCTTCGAACACTTCCATGCCTGTTCGACCGGCGATCTGATCCTGCGGCGCGGTATCGGCGACCAGCAAGCGCGCACGAATCGATTTTTCCTCCGCGTTCCAGTGAGCAACGACCTGATCGACTTCCATCGGCATTTCCTTCTCTCCAGATAATTGCATATGCAAATATTGCAGGTACAATATACCCCATGAAAAATACTATCAAGCCACAGGGCTGCACCAATCTGAAGCTCCGCCAGCTCAATCGCATGGTGACGCGTCATTACGACCGCTACGTCGCCGAGTCCGGCCTCAAGAACACGCAGTACGCACTGTTGTCGCATGTCGTCAGGCTGGGGCCTATTCGGCCGAGTGACCTGGCCAGGCAAATGCAGATGGATAATTCGACCCTGACTCGAAACATGCAGTCCCTGACCACTCAGGGGTGGCTGGAGATTGGTGCAGGAGGCGATGCCCGCAGTCGCCTTGTCGAAGCGACCGAGGCAGGACGCGTAAAGCAAGCCGAAGGCCAGCGGGCCTGGAAGGAGGCACAGCGCGCGCTCAATGGTCTACTCGGCGTGGAGCGCGTGGCTGTATTGCACGAATTGCTCGACGCATGCATTGCGAGCCTTGACGACGATCTTGATGAATCCCCATCAGAATGACTCGCCAGCAGCTTCGCAACGGATAACGTGAGTGTGTTTGACGGATATCCCATCTCGAGTGTCAGGACCCAATCAGACCGAGTTCAAACCCTCATGAATTTCTTGATTCTCTCGCCGCACTGATCAGCTCGGATCATCCCAGGCGCCGCATCCAGTTTGACCAGACCGTCCTCCATGAAAACCACCCTGTCGGAAATTGACATGGCGAAGTCCATTTCATGGGTCACGATCAACATGGTCATGCCTTCTTTTGCCAGGTCGCTGATCACCTTGAGCACATCGCCGACCAGTTCCGGGTCAAGGGCTGAAGTAGGCTCATCGAACAGCATGATGTGGGGATCCATCGCCAATGCGCGGGCGATTGCCACGCGTTGTTGCTGGCCGCCTGACAACTGATGCGGATACTTTTGCGCGTGGGCCAGCAGCCCGACCTTGTCCAGCAGGGCGTAGGCGCGCTGCTCGCTGATGGACTTGTCGCGGCCGTGATAGCGCGGCGCGAGGGTGACGTTGTCGAGAATGGTGCGATGGGGAAACAGGTTGAAGCTCTGGAACACCATGCCGATACGCTGTATCCCGTGGCGTACTTGTTGCGTGTTGGGGTTGTCACCGGCGTGGATATAACTTTCTCCGAATAGAATGATCTCGCCCTGGTCGATGCTTTCCAAGGCGTTGACGGTCCGAATCAGCGAAGTTTTTCCCGACCCCGACGGACCGATAATGGAAATCACCTGACCCACGTTGACATCAAGGTTGATGCCCTTGAGCACGGCGTGCTGGCCGTAGCGCTTGTGAATGTTGACCAGTTGCAGGGCGGGTGCCGAGCCAGGCCCCGGCGCTGTACGAGCGTCTGCCGGAGAAGGCGCCGCCTGTGACGCGCGTAGACGCCGCAGGCTGATGTCATCCAGCGTTTGTGGTTTGCGGTTGTTGAGCTCCAGGTGTTGCTCCAGCCAATGAAACAGCCAGCCGAGCACGGTCACGATCAACACGTAATACACCGCCACGGCCGACAGGGTTTCCATGACCAGGAAGTTTTGCGCGTAAAGGCGTTGGCCCACGGTCAACAGCTCGGTCAAGGAAATCACCGAGACCAGGGAGGTCAGTTTCACCACGGTGATGTATTCGTTGATCAGTGTCGGCAGGGAAATACGGAACGCCTGTGGGATCACGATCAGGCGCTGCAGACCGATCAGGCCGATGCCCAGCGCACGGCCGGCTTCTTTCTGGCCTTTGGCAACGGATATCAAGCCGCCACGATGGATTTCCGCCATGTACGCCGCCTCGGTGACCACCAGCGCGAACAGGCCGGAATAGAACGGGTTGGACAGTACGCCACGGGTGACCGGGAACATCTGCGGCAGGTTATAGACGAACACCACCAGTACCAGCAGCGGTACGCTGCGAAAGAACCAGATATAAACCGACGCCGGCACGCTGATCCAACGCGTGGCCGAAAGCTTGGCCGAGGCCAGCAGGAAGCCCAGCAGCATGCCGATGAACCAGGCCAGCGTGCTGAGTTCCACCACCGTAATGCAGGCTTTCCAGAAGTCCGCGACCGAAAAAAGAGAAAAAAAGTAGGGCCATTCAAATTGCATGTGTACCTCCAACTGCTGGCGTCGACGGAGGCTTCACCTATGCCGGGCAGTCAAGCGAACGCCGCCGACTGTGGGAGCGGCCTCGCTCCCACAGGGCTGCACTGAGTCAGTTAGTCGGTTCTTCCAGGTTGTATTTCTTCAACAGGGCGGCGTATTCACCCGACGCTTTCGTCGCGTCAAAGGCCTTGAGCAGCGCCTGATAGAGCGCGTCGTTGTCCTTTTTGACGTAGATACCCAGTGTCTGTTGATAGATCGAGTGCTCGGTGCTGATCACAACCCGGCCTTTGGTGCGTTCTGCGATCATGCCGGCGGCGCCGTCGATCTCCACCTGAGCCTGCACGTTGCCGGAGAGCAGCGCCTGGGTCACTTCAGGTGCGGACGGGAATTCGCTGACCATGATCGCGCCCTTGTTGTTCGGGACGCAGTAATCGGTCGAGAGTTTGTTGAATTGCGTCACCCAAGTGGTGCCTTTTTCCAGGCCGACTTTCAGGCCGCAGAGGTCTTCCGGTACTTTCGGTTTCAGCGGGCTGTCCTTGAGCACCATGATCGCTGCGCCAGTCTTGGCGTATGCGATGGTTTGCGCTTGGGTCTGCCGTTCAGGCGTGATGTACATGCCCGAGATGATCGCGTCATAGTGACCGGCGTTCAGGCTCAGCAGCAGGTTGGAAAATTTGGTGTCAACGAAGTCAGCCTTGAGGTCCAGATGTTTGGCGAGCAATCGCGCCAGTTCGGGGTCGGAGCCGACGACATTTTTTTGTTCGTCGTATGATTCGAAGGGCGGATAGGTGATTTCCATGCCGACCTTGAGGGCGCCGGGTGTCACCGTCGTGGCTGCGTGGGCTCCTGCCGCACCGAGGATCGCGAAGGCCAGCAGGGACAAGCGGACAGCGATATTCATTGGATTGCGCATCATCGGTGACTCCACGTCGAAAAAGTAGGGTTGGGCTGGTTTTGAAACAGGGCTGTTTTGGAACGGGTCGGGGGGCATCAGGACGCTTCCTGCGTCTGGTTCTTCAAGTGACCGAAGCTCGATGGCTTGCGTGCGCGCTCATACAGCTTGAGTTCGCCGCGTTCGACTTTGCGGCGCAGGTATTGATAGGTTTGCAGCGCTTGGCCAAACATGTGCTCGCCGATGGTGATTTCCTCGTAATCCTTACCGCCTTCAAGAAACTGCGGCAGCGGCTTGATTTGCGTATGGAAGTCGCACGCATAGAAGAGTGGGAACGAGTAGCGCTCTTCGCTGACGGTTCGCACTCGGTGAGCCGTCGCGACGAATGTGCCTGCGGTCATGACCTCCAGCATGTCGCCGATGTTGACCACAAACGTACCGTCCATGGGCGGCGCATCAATCCATTGCCCCAGATCGTTCATCACCTCGAGGCCTGGCTTGTCGGCAAGCAAAATGGTGAAGCATTCGTAGTCGGTATGCGCACCAATGCCGGGCGCGTCTTGAGCCGCCAGGTCAAATGGGTAGTGGATCAGGCGCAGTTTCGACGGTGGGCGAGTCACCATTGCCTCGAAATAGTCCTCCTCCAGGCCCAAAGCGAGGGCGAAACCCTTGAACAAGCGCCGACCTAATGCAAACACCGCGGCATAGTAGGCTTCGACGGCGGGACGGAAACCCGGCAGGTCCGGCCATTCGTTGGCCCCGATCAATGGCGTGCCGGCAATCACCAGCGGATCGTCTTCGCTCACTTCGAAACCGATATCGAAAGCCTCCTTGTGATCCGGTTTGCCTTTGGCATAGACCTCTTCACCTTCAGGCACAAAACCCTTGTGGCTGCGTGAAGTCCCGATGTAGTGCTGCATTTTGTACTCAAGCGATTGTGCGAACAGGTCCTTCGCCGCTTGACGCAAGCCGTCGATCAGTGACGACTCGATGCCATGGTTCTTGATGTACAGGAAACCGACCGCGCGGGCGGCGTTACCCAGTTCTTCGGCCACTGCCTGGCGCTGGGTGAGGTCGTCGCTGTACAGCCCGGCGATATCCACCACCGGAATGCGATTGAAGTTGGCGGTCGTGGGCGTTTTATCAGGCATGAGGGGGGCGCTCCTTATCGGGTTGAGGTGCAGGCGAAACGCCGAAAATGCTCGCGCTCGGTGTTTGCCATCCACACGTTCAGCGACCACAGATCAGCCACCGGCACGTTGGTGAAGGGCAGGTGATGCAGATAGCCGTCGGCGCCGAACTCCGGTGTCAGCGTGCTGACCTGATACCCGCGTTTTTCCTGGGATCGCCAGATGGCCTCCCAATGTTGCTGATGGAAGGCCAGCGCTTGGCTGTACTCGGGGGCGGCGGGGTGGGGAACTTGCGGTCCCTGGTCATAGCCGACTCGGGCCTGGATATGGTGAACACGTTCGACGAAGGCACTGAGGTCGTCTTCCGGATCGTTGAGCAGGCGCTCACAGGTGACGACCCAATGACTGATGTCGCTGGTGAAGCGCAGGTCGGGCAGTTGACGAATCAACTCGAGGGTGACCCAGGGGTTGAATAACGAGCGCGCGCGATGGGTCTCAAAGGCGCACACCAGGCCATGCTTGCGCGCGAGGTCCAGCGCGCGGCCAAAGAAGTCGACTTGTTGTGCCAGTGGCCAGCGGTCGTTGCCAGCCAGCAGGTTGACGAAGCGCGGCGCCAACTCAGCCGCCCAACCGAGTTTCTTGTCGAGGTCCAGAAGGTGTTCGTCGATGGTTGCCGACTGTTCCGGCAGAACGTCGTAGGCGCTGAAGACGGTGCTGATATAGCTGACTTTGTTGATGCGTAGAAAGGCTGCGAACTCGGCACGTTCGCTGGCGGTCATGGGCAGGCGGGCTTCCATGCCATCGAACCCGGCTTCAAGCAACTCATCGAGCGCTTGTGCCTTGCTCGCGGTGTAGCCCCACAACGTTCGGAATATTTCCAGCTTCATCGATCTGCTCCAAAGGTTCCTTCGCATGATTGACACGGCGACGTTGCGGCGCTAACCGAAACGCACAACGAACGGCAGTGACAATCAGAAAAGGCAATCTTCGGGCCGCATCTCTATGGAAAGGCTCCTTTGTTGCCGTCAATAGTAGGGAGGGGTGGTTGGCGGAAAGAATAGGGAAGCGCAAAAAGATAGTTCAGAGATTTCTAAACTATTGATCACTGGCCGCGGCCCTGATCGTCAGTCATCGATCCGGTGCTCCGGACCTGGCGCGTTGATCACACCGCCGAGCCGTCTTGCAGCAAAGATGCCGCTCCATGAATCACTTTCGCACCACCGCCACCCGGCGCCCGCTCATGAAACACAGCAGCCCACCCACCGCGGTCAAGGCGCTCAAGACGTAGAACATCGTCGGTGCCGGGGTTTGTATCAGCAGGTACCCGCAGATCACCGGGCTCAGGGCGCCGCCGAGGGCGGCCAGGTTTTGGGCGCCGTAGTAGCTGCCGCGCAGTTCTTCCGGGGCCAGGGTATCGACGAAGAGAAATTCGGCCGGGTAGATGATCATTTCACCGAGCGTGAATATGAACATCGCCACGCACCAACTCAGCATATCGTCTGCCAGGCTGAAACCGATCAGGCCAAGCATGAACAGGCTGGTGCCCGCAGCGATCCAGTAGCGCAGCTTCTCGCGATCGAGGAACCGACCGATCTGGTATTGCAGCAGGATCACAGTGATGGCGTTGCAGGCGAGCAGGGCGGCCATGATCTCCAGTGCACGTTTGGCGTCGTGGGTGACCAGCAGGTATTGCGACAGATACAGCGTGAAGCGTCCGTGCACCACGGTGCTGAGCAGGCAGCCGCAGGTGAACATGATCAGGGTGCGGTCGTTTTTCAGGGTCTTCAGGGTCTTGAGAAAACTGGGCGGTGGGCCAATGGCCGCTGTCGGCGTTCCATCGCTGGGGATTCCCATCATCAGAAAGATGCTGGAGAACGCGATGCCTGCGGCGATCAGGAATGGCGCGATCGGGTAGACCCCCGCAATCACCACGCCGAGCATGGGGCCGGTGGCGTAGCCGATGTTGGTCAGGGTGTAGCGCAGGGAAAACGCTTTGGCGCGCTGGCCGATGGGCAGGTTTTCGCTGAGGATCGCCTTGGAACCGATCAGAAACAGGGCCGACGCGGTCTCGGTGATCACCACGGTCAGGGTGGTCAGGTAGAGGTTTTCGGCAAAGGTCAGCAGGACGAAACCCACGGCGCTGGAGAGCATCGCCAGGATCAGCAACCGGCGCTTTTCCAGGCGATCGATGATGTAGCCGCCGTACAGGGCCAGCAGGGTGGCGATGAACACCGCGATGCCCAGCAGTAAGCCGACATCTTGTTGATTGAGGCCCAGCTTGTTGCTCAGGAACAGCGTGAGCAACGGGCTGGTGATGGCACGGCTGACCACGATGGTCAGCGAAGCGATCATCAAGCGTCGAATAACGAGGGAGTAAGTGGCCACGGGGGGCAAATGTCCTTATTCAGATTGTTGGCGTACACCGCGATGACGCCCGAGCCGTCAATACCCTGATCAACCCAGCCACCGTTCCAGCGTACGTATCGATTCCAGGTCTTCCATGCGTCGCAATTGCTTCAGCAGTTCCGCAGCCCGTTCCTGCGGCATGACCCGCGTCGTCAAACTGAAGAACTTCTCATCCAGGGCCTCATCGGCAAGTGGATTGCCCGGCGCTCCCAAGGGCACTTCTACGCACAGGCTTGCCTGCCGGCCGTCCACGGTCCGCAGGGTCACCACAGGCTCGCCATCCTCATCCAGTCGCGGGTCCACTTCAAGATGGATGCGCGACATGCACTGAATCACCAGCGGATCGTTGCGTTGCCGATCGTCATACGCGTGCAGTCGGCAATGCCCATGCACCAACCGCGCGGCGAGGGCATACGGCAGGCTCATTTGCGCGGCGGCGAGGTGGGTGACATCCCGGCCGCCACACATGCCGTGGAGAAAACCGCTCAGCCCGACGTGCAGGTTTTCGACCTGGTCGACGGAGACCTTCAACTGCTCCAATAGCTGGCCGAGGGCATCGATGGCCGAATGGGTGCCGCGACAGGAGGCATAGGGTTTGATTGAGCAGCGGGCGAGCTTCCAGTTCACGCCGAGCTCCGCATCCAGCGCTTCGGGCCTCGAAGTCGCTGGGGCGAGGGTGTTCAGGAAGCCACCCCAGACGTCATCGAATAATTGCATCGGCCCGCTGATGCCCTGTTGGGAGAACCGCGCAGCCAACAGCCCCCCTTCTGCGGCGCGCCCGCTGTGCAGTTTCTTGCTGTGCGAGCCGTCGTGAATGAAGGCCCACAGGCCACCGCTGAAGCTGCCGGCAATGCCCAGTGCCGCCAGGGTTTGCCGCGTATCCAGACCCAGGATGCGCGCACTGGCGGCGGCTGCGCCGAACACCCCACAGGTCGCGGTGGAGTGCCAGCCGGCGCCATTGTGGGCGCTATAGCCGCCGCAGGCTTCGAGCACTCGACGACCAACCTCATAGCCGATCACGACGGCGCTGATGAATTCACGACCACTCACGGGCCGTGCGCGCAGCGAAACCGCCGCCATCGCCGCTGGCAGCACGACGGCCCCGGAGTGATCGCAACCACCGGTGTCGTCCAGCTCCAGCGCATGGGCGGCGATGCCGTTCAGCATCGCTGCCGGGCCCGCGCAGACCTGCAGATCGGTTCCCCAAACCGGTACCTCGCCCGCTTCACCGGCGAACACCTTGTGTGCTTGTTTGGCGATATCGCTCGCGGCGCCGGCCAACGTTGCGCCGAACGTATCGAGAATGTGCCGCTTGGCTTGGGCTACCAACCCAGGCGATAGATCTTCAAACCGCAGATCGACACAGAATTGCGCCAGCCGTTGCAAACGTTCGCTCATCAGACGTAATCCCGATAATGGCGCTCGTACACCGATGCGGGATGATCCTCGGCCGCCGGCGCCGTGTTGTTTGCCCACCATTGCGCGACCTCGGCGCCGGTGGCGATCCACACGTCATCGTGCTGTTGAATGCCCTCGATCAGCTCGCGCAACACGCCTATCCGTCCCGGCGTGGCGATGATTTCCGGGTGCAGGCGAAGCACGTAGCACAGGCCGAATCGGTGAAACCCGGCGAAATCCATTTGCAGATTGCCCAGGGTGTGGCTGTAGGAGGCGATCCGTGATTGTGCCGGTGGCACCGCCGGGCTCAAGTTGAAGGCGAAGTAAGGCTCGTCTTCCAGCTCATAATGCAGCGGCACTTCAATGACGCCGGGCGCAGTCGGGTGAGCGAATGGCAAGTCGTCGCCGCGCCATGACGAGGACCAGCGGATGCCTTGGTCCTTCAATGCGCCGATCAAGCCCGGTGCACCATTGCCCGCCGGGATTCGAAAGCCGACCGGGCGCTTGCCGGTCAACCTGGCCAGGGTCTCGCAGCCTTTGGCGACATCCTCGATCTGGGCGATCAGGTCTAGCGCGTCGTAATCTTGATGACGGTAGCCGGCGCAGGCGATCTCATGACCGTCGCCCTGGATCGCCTGGATGAGCCCCGGGTTTTCCTCGGCAACGATGCCGGGGACGAACCAACTGCTGCAGACCCCGAGTTCCTTGAACAGGCCGAGCAAGCGTGCCACGCCGCGTTGGGTACCGTAGCGCCATACCGACAAGGTTTTGTCACGCCCGGCAACTTCCGGGGCTTGCGTGAGGATGCCGTGGATGTCGTTGTAATCGACGGTCAGTACCACAGCGCAGCGATAGCCTTCCGGCCAGATGGGGGAATCAGCCATGGCGGTGCTCCTTCAACCAGAAGTGGGCGACGTCGCGGCAGGTGGCGAACCACACGTCATCGCGCCGACGCATGTGCTCGAAAAGCTGTTCCAGCAGCAGGATGCGCCCCGGTTTACCAATGATCTTTGGGTGGAAGAGCGTGGTCAGGCACAACCCTTCGTCCATCGCGCCGTCATATTCGCGGCACCAGTTGTCCAGGGTCAGCGCGTAACTGGCCGTACGGTCCAATCCGGAAGGAAAGTTCGGCGCGCGGGTATAGGCGAGGGACGCGTAATCGTCCATTTCCCATCGGCCTGGGATTTCCACCAGCGGCGTATCGAAACCCGGTACGTCCACCAGGTACGGTCGGTCGTCGCCGCGCATGCTGCTGGAATAGGTCACGCCGGCTTCCACCAGCATGGCCGGGGTTTCGGCGCGCCAGTCGCCGGACGGCGTGCGAAAGCCTTCTGCGCGGATGTGCAGGTGTTTCCAGAACACCTCGCGGGAGATCTGCATCACCTCTTTTTGCCGATCCAGTGTCAGGGCATAAAAGGATTCGTGTTTGTAGCCGTGATAAGCCACTTCATGCCCGCGCTCGACAATCGCCTGGCATTGTCTCGGCCAGTTCTCCACGACCCAGGCGGGGACGAAGAATGTCGTCGGGATCCGGAACTCGTCGAGCAGATCGAGCAGGCGTGGCAGTGCCCGGTAAGGGCCATAGCCGCCAAACCCGAAGTACTCGGGTTTGCGCCAGATCGAGCCGTTGAGCATGGCATCACCGGTCGGGCCATCGAGGTCGAAGGCAAGGGCCAGGCAAGCCTTGTGCGGCGCGGGCCAGGTGGGTGAGGAGGGCATCGGTAGTGCTCCATCTTTATTCGTAGACACCAGACCCTTTTGTGGAAGCGGGCTTGCTCGCGATGGCGTCGAGTGAGGCAACATTGATGTTGGATCACTCACAAGCAAGCCCGCTGCCACATCGGAATCAAATGGCCTGTGCGATCACTTTCCGGCGTTGATGGTCACGGTTTTGATCGCCCCCAGTTCAAGGTCCCATTTCTTCAGGATCGCCTGGTAGCTGCCGTCATCGATCATGCTTTGCAGTGCGACCTTCACCGCTTCACTGAGCTCAGGTTTCTTCTTGCTCACGCCCATGCCGGTGTACTGCTCGGAGATCGGCAGGCCCACGGTCTTGTACATGTCCTTTTCCTGGGTCTTGAGGTAAGGCAGGGTTTCGCTGCCTTGCATGGCTGCATCGATGCGGCTCTGGCGCAGTTGCGCCCGGGCATCGGCCGAGCCTTCGGTGCCGACCACGTTGATCGCCGGCTTGCCGGCGGCCTCACAGTTGGCCTTGCTCCACTCGGCGATTTCCGTTGGAAAGGTGGTGCGGCGGCTGGTGCCGACTTTCTTGCCGCACAGGTCGAGGATCTCGTTGGTGTCCTTGTTTTTCTGCAAGGTGTAGAACTGCGGACCGCTGGTGAAGTAGTCGATGAAGGTTACGCTGGCCTGACGTTCGACGGTGTCGGTCATGCCCGACAGCACCATGTCCACGCGGTCGGTGGTCAGGGCGTTGATCATTTGCTCGAAGCCGGTTTCCTGCCATTTGATCTTCACACCCAGGCGCTCGGCCAGGGCATTGCCCAGGTCATAGTCAAAGCCGGTGAGGGTGTTGGTGGCCGGGTCCTTGAAATCCATCGGCGGGTAGTTCGGCATGATCGCCACGACGATTTCGCCCTTGGCCTTGATGCTGGCCGGCAATTCGGCCGCGAAGGTAAAGCCGGATGCCATGACGCCTGCGAGTACTGCGGGGATAAAGAAGTTCTTCATGGTCGTTCTCTTATGAGTGTTGTGAGCGTCAACGGACGCTTAGGTTCGAACGGCAGAAATGAAGCTTTGGGTGCGAGGGTTTTGCGGACTTATTAGTATTTCTTCGGGGCTTCCAGCCTCCACGATCTGCCCGCCGTCCATGAACACCATGCGATTGGAAACTTCGCGAGCGAAGCCCAGTTCATGGGTGACGACGATCATGGTCATGCCGGTCTGCGCAAGATCGCGCATCACCGACAGCACCTCACCGACCAGTTCCGGGTCGAGTGCCGAAGTGGGTTCATCGAACAGCATCAGCTTGGGGCGCATGGCCAATGCACGAGCGATGGCCACGCGTTGCTGCTGGCCGCCGGAAAGCTCGATCGGGTAGCTGTTGCGCTTGTCCGCCAGGCCGACACGGGCGAGCAACTCCAGGGCCTCTTCATTCGCCTCTTTGGGGGAGCGCTTGAGCACCTGGCACGGCCCTTCGATGATGTTCTGCAACACGGTCATGTGCGGGAACAGGTTGAACCGTTGAAACACCATGCCGGTGGACAGCCGCTGGCGGGCGATCTGGGTTTCGTTGAGTTCGTGCAGCTTGTTGCCGACGATCCGGTAGCCCACCAGTTCGCCGTCGACCCACAGGCCGCCCTTGTCGATTTTTTCCAACTGGTTGACGCAGCGCAGCAAGGTGCTTTTTCCCGAGCCGGACGGGCCGATGATGCACAGCACTTCGCCTTGCTCGACTTCGATGTTGATGTCCTTGAGCGCGTGGAACTGGTCGTAGTATTTATTCAGGCTCACGGCCTTGACGATGCTTCTCATGTGGAACTCCTCAAGAGCGCTTGCCGGCGCCGCGGGCGAAACGACGCTCCAGGCGACTCTGACCAAAGGACAGGACGGTGACGGTGGCCAGGTACCAGATGCCGGCGACGATCAGCAGCTCCATCACGCGGGCGTTGGCGTAGTAGATGTTCTGGGCGTTGTAGAGCAATTCCGAGTATTGGATGACGCTCGCCAGCGAGGTCATCTTCACCATGCCGATGAACTCGTTGCCTACCGGCGGAATAATGATCCGCATGGCCTGGGGCAGGATGATCCGGCGCAGCGCCTGCAGGCGTGGCATGCCGATCGATTTGGCAGCCTCGTATTGCCCGGTGTCCACCGAGAGCAGGCCGGCGCGCACCACTTCGGCGGTGTAGGCGCCCTGGTTGATGCTCAAGCCCAGCAAGGCCGCCGCGAACGGGGTCATCAGGCTCACGGTGTCCATTTCGAACAGGCCGGGAATGCCGATGGTGGGGAAGATCAGCGCCAGGTTGAACCACAGGAGCAGTTGCAGGATCAGCGGCGTGCCGCGAAACAGCCAGGTATAGGTCACGGCCACATAGCGCAGGATCGGGTTGGCCGACATGCGCATGATCGCGGTGATCACGCCGAACACGATGCCCAGCGCCATGGCCAATACGGCCATGACGATGGTGTTGAGCAAGCCCCACATGATCGCTTCGGAGGTCAGGAACTGGCCGATGTACGACCATTCGATCTTGCCTTCGGCGAAGGCACGCACCAGGCCAACAAGGGCGATGACGATCAGCGTGGCGAAGAAGATCCGCCCGTAGTAGCGCCGGGGCACATGATCGTACTGGGTAATGTCAAACTGGTTTTCCGCCAGCTTGCGCTCCGCCTGGAGTCGTTCTGCCTGTGTCTGGCTCATGTTGTTTCTCCGTACTCGGTTTCGGCGCTATCGCTGTGGGAGCAAGCTCGCTCCCACAGTTCGGTGTGTTGCTCAGAGGCGAAAGCCCTGATAGTCCTCGGTCCATTGCTGCTGGGTGGCGAGGGCGGTTTTCAAGCGTCCGATCTGTTCGCGTACCTGTTGTGGTGCGGTCCCGCCCCAGCCATTGCGTGCAGCGATGGCGGCTTCGAGGGTCAGGCTTTCGCGTACCTCTGGGGTGAGGCGCGGATCGATTTCCGCCAGCAGATCGGGGGAGGCCTCCCACAGTTCGATGTCGTGTTTCTCGCACGCCTGGACCAACGCACCGGTGATTTCGTGAGCTTCCTTGAACGGCACGCCGCGCACCGCCAGCCAATCGGCAACTTCGGTGGCGAGGGTGAAGCCCAGCGGTGCCTGGCGGCGCAATTCCTCGACATTGACTTTCATGGTCGCCACCATTCCCGCCATGGCGGGCAGCACCAGTAGCAGCGTGTCGACGCTGTCGAGCACACCGTTCTTGTCTTCGCTCAAGTCACGGTTGTAGGACAGTGGCAAGGATTTAAGCGTGGAGAGCAGGCCGGTCAGGTTGCCGATCAGGCGACCGGCCTTGCCTCGCGCCAGTTCGGCGATGTCCGGATTCTTCTTCTGCGGCATGATCGAGCTGCCGGTGGCGTAGGCATCGTCCAGTGCGACCCAGCGAAATTGCCGCGACGACCACAGGCAGAACTCTTCGGCAAGGCGCGAGATATTGATGCCGAGCATGCTGGCGATGAACAGAAACTCGGCGACGTGATCGCGGCTGGCCACGGCGTCGATGGAGTTTTCGCAAACGCCGCTGTAGCCCATTTCCTTTGCCGATTGCTGAGGTAGGCGAGCGATCGCCGAGCCCGCCATGGCCGCCGCACCGAGTGGTGACAGCGACGTCCGTGCGTCCCAGTCCACCAACCGCTGTACGTCGCGTAGCATCGACTGGGCGTGGGCCAGCAGGTGGTGAGCGAACACGATCGGTTGCGCCTGCTGCAGATGGGTGAAGCCGGGGCAGATGCTTTCGATGTGTTGCTCGGCCTGTTCCACCAGCGCCTGCTGCAGGCCTAACACTTCAACGGCCACGGTGCGTACGTGGTCACGCAGGAACAGCCGCAGGTCATTGGCGGTCTGGTCGTTGCGCGAACGGCCGGCCCGCAGCTTGCCACCCAGGGCGCCAAGCCGTTCGGTCAGCAGGCGCTCGATGAACGTGTGGACGTCTTCATCATCCAGGGTCGGGGCGATGCTGCCGGCGCGATAGTCCGCGCCGATGCGTTCCAGGGCGTCGAGCATGGTCTGGGTTTCTTGTTCGGTCAGCAGTCCGGCGCGCTGCAATTCCCGGGCATGGGCCTTGGAGCCGGCGAGGTCGTACGGGGTGAGCCGGAAGTAGCGCTCAGGGCAACGGGACAGGGCCGCCAAGGCTTCGGAAGGGCCGCATTTGAAGCGAGCACCCCAGAGTCGGTCGGTGGTTTGAGACATTGTTGTTTTCCTCGTCGGTTACGCGAACTGAAACGGGTACTCCGGGCCACGGCGTCGCTACGAAATCAGCGAGCGAAGTCAGGCCAGAGCAGTTTTCAAGAGGGCAGTTGCATCGGTGAAAGAACTGATCGAACTGTCAGCTTTTGATGTTTCGCGACCAGCGTTTTGGCGCTGATGTTCGGAATTTATTGTCGGTTGCCAAGCTTGGTTTTCTGTGTTCATTATTATTGGGCCAGCTTGTTTTTGTTGTTGGGCACAGGTTGTTGAATAGAGCGCCAGAGGTAAATAAGCATTATGGAAACCCCACTTTCCAATTCCGGAAACCCGCCGCCAAGAACCCCGCAAAGGGCACCGTTGGCCCTCAGCGGGCTGGATTTCAAATTGCTCAAAGTGTTCAAGGCCGTGGTCGAGGCGGGAGGCTTTAGTGCCGCACAGAATGAGCTGAATGTGGGGCTGGCGGCCATCAGCAAACAGATTTCCGACTTGGAAATCCGTATCGGGATGCGCCTTTGCACGCGCGGGCGCGAGGGCTTTCACCTGACGGAAGAAGGGCGTCTGGTGTATCAGGCGTCGATAGACTTATTTGCCTCGGTCGACAACTTTCGTGATCGCCTTAGTTCGGCGCAAAACGAACTTGTTGGTGATCTTGGTGTGGGGGTTATTGATAATACTATCTCGGATGATAATTCCCCGTTAGTTGCTGCACTCAGGAAGATTAATGAGCAGTCGCCCAAGGTTCGGTTTCAACTTCAGGCTTCGCAACTCGATGAAGTCGAAAGAGGTGTCGTCGAAGGACGGTTGGTAGCGGGGATCGTACCGATTTATCAAAAACGCGAAGAGTTCGATTACTACGAACTCTATGAAGAGCGTTCGCAGGTCTATTGCGCACTCGGCCACCCGCTGTTCTCCATGGCGGACGCGGACATGGGGGAACATGTGCTCAAGGAGTATGAGTGCGTCAACCATCGCTACGCGATTCATCGCGACAAACTGAAATTTGCGCACTACGACAGCTTCTCCGCCTCGGCCACCCAGGTGGAAGCCGTGGCGTTGCTGATCAAGACGGGGCGTTTCCTCGGGTTTCTGCCCCAGCATTACGCCGCGTCGATGGTGGCGCGGGGAGAGTTGCGCGCAGTACGTCCGGACCTGATCAACATCGTCACGCCATTCAGTCTGATACTGCGTCACAACACTGTGCGCAGCCCCTTGGTCAAGGCTTTTGCCCAGGCGCTGGGGGTGGATCTGAAGGCTCCGGTTTGATGTTTATGTGTGATCACTCACGAACCTTGGCGGCAACCGGAGTGATAGGTAAGTTGCACCATCAAACCGTTGGCGCTGTTTTCGTTCAAACACCGCGACCTGTTCCGGCGTGTTCCGTTGGAAGGGCGCCCAGTTGAACTAGCCTAGGGTTCAATCACCCCATCCAGTATGTGCAGTCCCACCCTCTAAGTGACGGTGGTAATAATTGGATTTGTGCAAGGGAAACGGTGGCTGTCCACTGGGGCAATCTGCTAAAGGGTTCGTATTGACGAGCGAATCGCCCGTGCACACTCGATCACCGCGGGCGCCAGCTTGCGCTCGGCTTCCTCCAGGCTCCAGCGACTCGTTGGCACCACCACATGCACGGCTGCGACCGGCAGGCCCTGGCTGCCAATGATCGGCGCGGCAATGGACATGTCGCCAAGGAACAACTCTTCCTTGTTCGTGGCGTAGCCCCTGCGCCGTGTGGCCTCGATCTGCTCGATAATGTCGTCGACCGCGGTCAGGGTGTACTGGGTATGGCGTTTGCGCTCGCTGGCTTGCAGTGCGGCAACAAGCTCGTCGTCGGGCAGGGCGCTCAGGAAGGCCCGTCCGGAACCGGTGCAGTACATCGGGATCCGGCTGCCAATGGGCATGTGGATAGGGATGAATTTCGGCGCCACGAAGCGTGCCACGTACACCATGTCCAGCCCGTCGGGTTCGGTCAGGTTGGTCGTCTCCCCGGTAGCCTGTGCCAACTCGGCAAGGAACGGGTTGGCCACGTCCACCAGTGTGTCGGCGGCCAGGTAGTTGTAGCCGATCTCCATGACCTTCGGGGTCAACTGAAAGCGTTTGGTCTGCGGATGCTTGCGCACATAACCCAGCTCTTCGAGGGTATGGATCATGCGTTGCGCCGAGCTTTTGTTGATGTCTGCAGCTTGGGCGATATCCGCCAGGTTCATCGTGCGCCGGGCTGCGTTGAACGCCCGCAGCACCGCCAGGCCTTTTTCCAATGACTGATTGAACAGCGGATGAGGGTTATCGCTCATGGAAATCCTTATATTCTGCGCTTTGAATATCGATATTCGATACTTATAAATCTCTTTACGATTTTTGTAAATCGCTTTACAGTCATTTTGAGCCTCCTGCCATCCATATGGGGCAACCCTTACCGGACTTAAGACAATAAAAGCGTCCAATGGGAGATACGCCATGCTTACTCGCTTTCGTGCACTCACGTTCGTTGTTGCCCTGACTGCTGGCATCGCTTCAGCCAACGCCGCCGCCGAGCCCGTCTACAAGGTCGGCGCAACCGCAACGGGGATTCCCTTCACCTTTCTCGACGTCAAGAGCCAGAGTATCCAGGGCATGATGATCGACGCTGCGCAGGCAGTGGCCAAGGCTGGCGGCTTCGAGGTGGAGATCCAGCAGACCACCTTCGCTTCACTGATCCCGTCACTGACGTCAAACAAGATCGACCTGATTTCTGCCGCCATGCTCCGGACGCCGGCGCGGGAAAAGGTGGTGCAGTATTCCGATCCGGTCTTCACCTATGGCGAGGGTCTGATCGTCAAGGCCGACGACCCGACCGCGTACACCCGCATGGAGGATTTTGCCGGCGAAGTTGTCGGCGCCCAGGTCGGCACCGTGTTCATCGATGAGCTGAACAAGCGTGGTGTCTTCAAGGAAGTCCGTGGCTATGACTCGATCCCCGATCTGATGCGCGACCTGGCCCTCGGCCGTATCAAGGCGGGTTTCGCCGATCGCCCGATCGTCGCCTACCAATTGGCCCAGGGCACGCAGAACAAGGTGCACCTGGTGCAGAGCTATCAGCCGGTGGTGATGGGGGACGTTTGCCTGATCGTGCGCAAGGGCGACAACGCAACACTGGAGCAGGTCAACAAAGGCATCGCTGCGATCAAGGCTGATGGTTCCCTCGAACGGATCATCGAGAAGTGGAAACTCAACTGATGGTTTTGTCGACCGCCTGCGGTAGCGGGCGGGTCCACTCATTGTTCCGTGGGTAGCTTTTATGATTCTCCAGAATGCGTTGGACTTCCTCCCTATCTTGCTCAAAGGGGCGGTGGTCACTCTTCAAGTGACGGCCGGGTCGTTTGTACTCAGCTCGCTGATCGGCCTGCTCCTGGCCCTGATGATGGTCTCGAAAATACGTGCGGTCGCGTTGTTCGCCATCAGTGTGGTGAACATCATCCGGGGGCTGCCGATCATTGTGCAGCTGTTTTATATCTATTTCGTCCTGCCGGAATTCGGCATTCAACTGACTGCGATGCAGGCCGGCGTCATTGGCCTGGGAATCGCTTATTCGGCCTATCAGGCGGAGAACTTCCGGGCCGGTATCCAGGCGATCCAGCAAGGGCAGATCGAGGCGGCGGAATCCTTGGGTATGCGCGGTGCGATGGTGATGCGGCGAGTGGTGCTGCCCCAGGCATTTCGCATCGCCTTGCCGCCTTACGGCAATACCCTGGTCATGATGCTCAAGGACTCGTCGCTGGTCTCCACCATCACCGTGGCCGAGATGACTCGCGCGGGGCAACTGATCGCCTCTTCGACCTTCGAGAACATGACGGTCTACACCCTGGTGGCATTGCTCTACCTGGCGATGAGCCTGCCGCTGTCCTTTGCGTTGCGTCGTCTGGAAGCACGCTTCAGCACCCGGAGAACGTCATGATCGAGATCAAGGGTATTCACAAGCGTTACGGCAGCGTGCCGGTCCTCGAAGGCATCGATTTGCAGGTCCAGAGCGGTGAAGTAGTGTGCCTGATTGGCCCTTCGGGGTCGGGCAAGTCCACGTTGCTGCGCTGTATCAACGGCCTGGAAAGTTATGACCAGGGCGAGGTCCTGGTCGGCGATGAACGTGTCGACCGCAATGCCAGGAACATCCACGACATTCGCACTCGGGTGGCGATGGTCTTTCAGCGCTTCAATCTGTTCCCGCACCGCACGGCCCTGGAAAATGTCATGGAAGGGCCGATCTACGTAAAGAAGGAGAACCCTCAGGCGGCCCGCAAGAATGCCGAGGCGCTGATGGAAAAGGTCGGCTTGTCCCATCGGATGAATGCCTACCCGGACGAACTGTCCGGGGGGCAGCAGCAACGTGTCGCCATAGCCCGGGCGTTGGCGATGAACCCCCAGGCGATCCTCTTCGACGAACCGACCTCGGCCCTCGATCCGGAGTTGGTCGGTGAAGTGTTGGCGGTGATGCGCAATCTGGCCAATGAGGGCATGACCATGATCGTGGTGACCCACGAAATGGCCTTCGCTCGAGACGTCGCCGACAAGGTCTGTTTTCTTCATAGCGGCAAGATCGTCGAGTCAGGACCCGCCGGGGAAGTACTGAGTACGCCGACGCATCCTCGCACACAGGATTTTCTTCGCCGACTGCTCAACCACAGCGGGGAGGTGCCGGCATGAATGCACCTTTCGCCCCGCAACTGCCGGCCTCGCTGTGGGCCGCGACTGCCACACCGGCGGTGCAAACGCCGGCCTTGGCCGAAGACAAGCAAGTGGATGTGGCCATCGTGGGGGCTGGCTATACCGGTCTGGTGACGGCTTTACGATTGGCCGAAGCGGGTGTCAGCGTCTGTGTGCTGGATACCGGGGAGCCCGGCTGGGGGGCTTCGGGGCGCAACGGCGGGCAGGTGATCCCCGGGCTGAAGTTCGACCCGGATCAATTGCTCGCCAAGTTCGGCCCAGCCCGTGCCGAAGCGATGATCGAGGCGGCCGGGTCAGCCGCTGACGAAGTGTTTGCGCTGATTCGCCAGTACGGGATCGAGTGTGATGCCACTCAGAAAGGCTGGATTCAACCGGCCTGTTCAACGACCGCTATGAAGACCATCGAGCAGCGCGCCGCGCAATGGCAACGCCGGGGCGTCAAGGTGGAGCTGTTGGACCGGGCCGCGGTCAGCCAACGTATCGGTACCGAGAATTACCTGGGGGGGTGGGTCGATCCTCGGGCTGGCAGCTTGCATCCATTGAGTTACGCCCGTGGCCTGGCGAAGGCCGCAGTGGGGCAGGGCGCAATGATCCACGGCCACAGCCGCGTCACGGGGCTGCAGCGGCAGCGATCAGGCTGGCTGTTGTCCACTGCGCAAGGCTTCAAGGTCAGTGCGCAACGGGTGTTATTGGCCACCGATGGCTATACCGACGACCTGTGGCCCGGGTTGCGCCAGACCGTCGTCGCGGCCAACAGCTTCATCATTGCGACCCGTCCGCTCCCGCCGGCGATCCGCAAGACCATCCTGCCCGGTGGCGAGGTCTGTTCGGACTCACGCCGTTTGCTGCTGTACTTCAAGCTGGATGCCCAGGGGCGTTTGCTTCTGGGAGGGCGGGGGCCGTTTTCGGAGCCTTCCCGGCAGCGTGACTGGGCGCACTTGGAGCGTTCGCTGGGGGCGCTGTTTGCGCAAGTGGCGGAGGTGCCTGTCGAGTACCGCTGGAGTGGTCGGGTCGCCCTGACGCAAAGCTTTCTTCCCCATGTGCATGATCCGGCACCGGGGCTGTCAGTCTTGCTCGGCTACAACGGCCGCGGCATCGCCCTGTCCACGGCATTAGGCAAGCATCTGGCCGCGAAGCTCTCAGGGGCGACGCAGGACTTCCCGTTCCCGGTCATGCCACTGCGGCGAATTCCGTTTCATGCGTTGCAGCGGCTTTATCTTGCGGCCGGGATCAGCTATTACCGGGTATTGGATGCCTTGTTTTGAGTGCTTGTTGAAGAAGCCGCTGGCACCGGTTGGGCGTTGTCGGTGGAGTCGGGTATCTAGCGGCGCAGGTTGCCATATGGAAAGGTGCGCGTGTGATCGCGGACGTGAATGGGGTGAGCTGGGGTTTGACGAGTACCTGGAGATCAAGTCGCTGTTCGGGTATGTGAGCGATTCCAAACCCCCGGCTCATTGCCGTAGCGTGGTATTGCGCAGATAACGTGCCGGTGAGGTGCCCAAGGTCTTGCGAAACATGGTGATGAACGAGCTGACTGACTCGTAGCCGAGCGCTTCAGCGGTTCTTTGCACCGACTGCCCTTCGGCCAGGCTTTGCAACGCGACGATGATCTGCCATTGCTTGCGCCATTGACCGAAGGTAAGCCCGGTTTCGCTTTTTATCAGGCGGGCCAGCGAGCGTTCGCTCATGGCTACGTGCCGTGCCCAACTGGCCATGGTGGCGCGGTTGGAAGGCTCTTGCGCCAGCGCCCGGGCGATTGTGCGAAGCTGGTTCGAGGCGGGCAAAGGCAGGTAAAGCTGTTCCGTGGGCGCCAGTTCGAGTTCTTCGAGCAGCACGTTGGCCAGCCGTGCAATGCGCGAATTGGCGGGGTAATCCTGGACCTGGTCGCTCAGGTGAAGGATGAGTTCCAGGATCAACGGCGATAGCGCCAGCGTACAGCAGCGATCGGGAAGCGACGCGGCGCCGGGCTCCACGAATAAAAAACAGACCTGCCCGTTGGCCGTGACGCGGTTGCTGTGGGCGACCCCTCCCGGAATCCAGACGCCGAACCCTGACGGGACCATCCACACGCCATCTTCCACCGTACACACAATGCCTCCGCAATAAGCCACGACCAGTTGCCCCTTGCGATGTTTGTGTTCGGCGGACTCACTGTCGTTGCGCTGGGTTTCCAGCATCAGTGCCACGGCAGGTTGCGACAGGTTGTCGTACTCGAATTGATCGACGTGGAAACGGTGGATTTCGGCCATGGCGTGTCGTCGGCGTCTGTCTGAATTTGATTATATTTTGGCAGTGTACTCAATATCGGCAGCGGTGGTAGTTCCTTAGCATCATCACCAAGCCCCCTTCAGTACGCGGGCGAATCCTGGACCCCCTCCGAACCCCGGTGCTTGCCATGCTTAGCGAAATCTCCATTGCCAACCTCTACGTCCCCCCCTTGTTGATCTACCTGGGTGCATCGGTCCTGGCCTACAAACTCATTGAGCGCCTGGCCCGGCGTTGGCTGGACGAGACGTGGCACCCGGCGCTGGCGCGTTTTTTTGTCTCGCTTATCGTCGTGTCGGCGATGGTCGTCAATTGCTGAGTGAGGCCGGCCATGTCTATCGTCAAAATCCTCAAACCTGCCGCCACCCTGGGGCTTGGCGTGCTGGCCCTGGTGTTCTGCCTGCAACTTTGGCGGGCCTATGTCTTGGCGCCCTGGACGCGGGACGGACGGGTGAGCGCGCAGGTCATCCGCATTGCGCCAGAGATTAGCGGCCAAATCGATCAGCTGTCGGTCAACGACAACCAATGGGTCGCCAAGGGCGATTTGCTGTATCGCATCGATGCGCGTGCTTATCGATTGGTCCTGCAACAGCGTGCGGCGCAGTTCGCCGAAGCGCGCAGTGTGTTCGAGCAGCGCAGTGCACAATTGAAGCGGCGATCCCAATTGGCCGACGCCATCGCCCGGGAAGAGATTGACAACGCGGCGCGTGACTTGGCTGTGGCCCAAGCGCGCCTGGACGCGGCACGCAGCCAGTTAGCCCAAGCGCAACTCGACCTGGACCGCACGACGATTCGTTCGCCGGTGGACGGCTACGTCACTCAACTGCGGCTGCAGCCTGGTGACTACTCGGAGGCTGGCCATACCAACCTATTCGTGGTCGATGGCCATAGTTTCTGGATCACGGGTTATTTTGAAGAGACCAAGCTGCCCGGTGTGCGTATCGGCGCGCCGGTGTCGATCAAGCTGATGGGGTTTGCCCCGCTGCTGGAAGGGCATGTGGCAAGCATGGGCAGGGGCATCGCCGATGCCAATGAATTGCGCAACGACAGCGGTTTGCCTCAGGTGAGCCCGACCTTCAGTTGGATTCGGTTGGCACAGCGCGTACCCGTGCGCATCCAGTTGGACAGGGTCCCGGACGGGGTGGAGTTGGCGGCGGGCATGACCGCCAGTGTCGAAGTGACGCAGCCGAACGCCGCGCCGCGCTGGCGACTCACCCAATGGCTGCAGGCGTTCATGTGATGACTCGCCTGGCGACACGCCTGTTCGCGCTCATCCCCTTGCCCTGGACGCCCGCCAGTTTCTTCTACGTGTTGCGCAGTGTCTTGGCGGCGGGGCTGGCGCTGTGGCTCGGCTTCCAACTGCATCTGGAATCGCCGTTCTCGGGGGCATCCACTGTGTTGCTGCTGGTGCAACCCATTCAAGGGGCGGTGCTGGGAAAAGGCTTCTACCGGATGTTGGGAACCCTGGTAGGCCTGGTCGCGGCTTTCGTGCTGACAGGGCTGTTCGCTCAACAGATGCTGCTGTTCATACTCGGCATCGGTATGTGGCTGGGCCTGTGCGTCAGTGCAATGAGTGTCTTGCGCCATTACCAAGCTACCGCGGCAGTGGTGGCGGGTTATACGGTCTGCCTGGCATTGGGGCCTGCCATCGTCGCGCCTGAACAGGCCTTCGATCACATCATCACTCGCGGCACGGCGGTAGCGCTCGGGGTGCTGAGCTTGAGCCTGGTGGTAACGCTGTTCAGTTCCAAGACGATGGAGAAGAAGCTTCGAAACTCGCTGGTCGATGTCTGTGTCCGCAGTGCCCGGTTGCTCGCCGCGAGGCTCTCAGGCGAGCAGTCCGCGGAGCTGGCGACGCAACGCCACCAGCTCGCCATGGATATCGGCAAGGTGGACGACCAATTGGGAATAGGGCGGGGCGAATCGTCGCGGATTCGCTCCCGGCAGCTGGCGATTCAGGCGGGCCTGGCGCATTTGCAATCCGCTGTACTCGATGTGCACAGCGACGATCCATACCCCGGGATCGACCCCAGGTTGCTCGCGCGGATAAGCGCGGCATTGCGGCAACTGGGCGAACGGATGAGCGACAGCCGCTGCGACTGTCTCGCCGCCGCCGATACGGTGGGGCAACTGCGTTGCCTGGTGAATGATTTCGCTGACTCAAACCACCACTCGCGGTTGCTCAGCGAACGCTTGGACGAACAACTGACGGATCTGGGCGAGGCCTTGCTGAACTTCACCAGCCTCGACCATGCTCGCCCCGAGCAGGTACGTGCCGTGGTGTATCCGCGCAATTACGCTGATGCGGCGCGAAACGGCATCAGGGCACTGCTCGCCACGTTGGCCGCGGGTGCGGTCTGGTATCTCAGCGGTTGGGATCAAGGGCCCGCGCTACTGGCGGTCCTGGGCCCGTGCTGCACATTGCTGGCGCCGGCCCCCGCGCCTGCCCAAGGCCTCGCCAGCTTTATTCGGGGCACGCTCTACGCCATTCTGGCGGCAGCGCTGTGCAAATTCCTGTTGATGCCGCAGATCAACGGCTTCCCTTTGTTATTCCTGTTACTGGCTGCGTTCTGGTCATTCGGGATCCATGCGACGAGCCAACCGCGCTACGCCCTGCAAGGGATTGCCTACCTGATCGGGTTCAATACCTTGGTGAGTACCGGCGATACCGCCCTCTACAATTTCGTCGATTTCGCCAACCAAGCGCTGGCCTGGATCGTTGCAATGCTTGTCTGCCTATTAGCGTTCCAGGTCTTGCCGAAGGATCCGGCTAAACATGTTCGGGCATTGAAACACTCGCTCCATAAGGACATACGCCGGCTACTTCGCCGTGCAAGCCATATCGATCACTCAAAATGGCAAGCGAAACAACAATCCCGGCTCGTCGCGTTGAAAAGTTTGCTTGGCGCTGATAACACGCAGGATTACCACACGGGTTATTTGTCGCTGCAGCTGAGTAAACAATTGAGCCGGCTACAGCGTAACGCGAGTGGTATCGATCCTGAATCGCCCGTCGGCCAATGCTCACAAACCGGCGCCCGGCGGATCGCTCGATATGCTCATCATCCGGCGATCAGCGCCGCCCAGGCCCGGCGCACATCAAGGTCGATGAGCAGACTCGGGGCACATCATCTAGCGATCTGTTACCAGGACTTGGCTTGGCTGTTGGAGCAATACGCGAACGTGGCACGCTCCCCTTATTGACTCGCAGAAATTCGATTTCAAAGCGCAAGTCGGGAATGTCCTGATAGTTCGCCTCCCGCAGGCTTCGGCAATTCCACTCGCACACGAAGCGCAATCATCAGGGCGGCCAGCAGCATCACTGCGCCTGCGATGATGAAGACGCCCATTACGCCGCCGAAGCCGAAGACCAACCCACCGAGTGCTGCGCCCGCGGCGATTGACGACTGCACCGCAGCGACGACCATCCCACCTGCGGTTTCGGCTTGATCCGGAACCGCACGTGCCACCCAGTTTGACCAGGCAACCGGCACCCCGCCGAAAGCCAGGCCCCAGAGGGCGACTGCGAGCGCGAGTCCCGGCGCCTGGAGCGGAAGCGAGATCATGGCAAACGCGGCCACGGCCACCAAGGCAGGCATAAGGATCAATGTCAGGCGCAAGCTACGCTCCATCAGCCAACCCGCCACGAGCGTGCCAACGAAATTGGCGGCGCCGAAGCCCAATAGCATTAAAGCCAGGCCATCGGTGTCGATGGGTACAACGCTTTCAAGTGCGGGGCGGATGTAGGTGAACAATGCGTATTGACCTGTGTGTGCAAGCACGCATCCGACCATGCCGATGGCAATGCCAGGACGGCGGAGCAATTCCAGCACGGAGGCTGTGCGTGCCATTTTCCGAGGCGCCATGCGGGGTAGGGTGAACCATTGGAAGATCAACGTCAGCACGCCGACCGCCGCGGCTGCGTAAAAGGCACTGCGCCAGCCGAAGAGGCCGCCCAAGTAGCTGCCCAGCGGAACGGAAACCACTGTTCCCACGGCAATGCCGCTGAAGATGATAGACAGCGCACGAGGTACGAACTTGGCCGGTACCAGCCGCATGGCCACGGCAGCCGCCATGCTCCAGAACCCACCCAACGCAATGCCAAGCAGCACTCGCATCAACAACAGGACCACCAGGCTCGACGACAGGGCCACCAGCAAGTTGGAGGCAATCATCAGCGCGGAAAAACCGAGCAAGACGGTGCGCCGGTCAAGCGTGCGGGTCAGACCTGGCACCAATAGTCCAGCAAACAACGCAACCACAGCGGTGACGGTCACGGCCTGTCCGGCCAGCGCTTCGGACACGTTCAAATCAGAGGCCATGGGGGTTAGCAAGCTGGCAGGAAGGTATTCGGCCGTCAGCAGGCCGAAGACCCCCATGGTCAGGGAGAAAACCGCCGTCCAGGCCGGGGTGGCCGGCTCTACTCCAGCAACGCTGCCAGGTGCAGCGTCAAGAACATCGCTACTCATCTCAAGAATCCTTGGAAAGTGATTGTGAGACACACTCTAGGGCTGAGCGTCAGGATGATCTATGATGCTAAGTCTTAGTCTTTTGATCGAAACACCTAACATGACGGAATCAGGACAATTCGCTCTGTCTTCTGAGCTGATTAGCGAACTGCTCACGGGGATGCGGCTGCGCGGTGTTCAGTACCGCCGTATTCAAACGGGTCCGAGCTTTGGCTTGGGTTTCGAACACAAATCGGCCCATGCCTACTTTCATTATCTGGCGGTGGGTACGGCCATCCTGCGTACAGGCGATGGCGCGATACATCACCTCTCGGCAGGTGACGCGGTACTGGTGCCGCAAGGCCATGGGCACGAACTGCTATCCGCCCTGGATGTCACGGTCCAGCCTATCGATCAACTTGATGCCGCTCCCTTGGGCGAGGCTGTCAGCGGTGTGAACACTTGTCCGAGCACACTTTCCACGCCCAGTACGATCCTGTTCTATGGCTGCATGGAGTTCGACCTGGGGGGCATGCGGGCGTTAGGCAAGCTGATGCCGAATGTCATGGTGGCGGACACCGGTGGTCAACGTTATCCAGGGCTGGGAGCGATACTCGATTCAATCAAGCGTGAGATCTGCGCCGGACGCATCGGGTATGCCGGGATCATGGCTCGGCTTGCGGAAGTCGCTGCCTCCTTGTTCGTACGGGGTTGGGTCGAGCATGGCTCGGAAAGTGCGCAAGGGCTCATGGCTGCGCTGCGAGATCCGCGCCTGGCACGCTCTATCCTTGCGTTGCATCGCCAACCCGGGCGCGAGTGGACGGTGGCCGAGCTGGCGGCCGAATCCCACGTTTCGCGCTCCGTGTTCGCCCAACGGTTCCAAGCCACCATTGGCGTACCTCCATTGCGATACGCCACCGAACTGCGGATGCGGATCGCCAGCCAATGGCTGACGCAGGACAACCTGTCGATCGATGCTGTCGCACAACGCTTGGGCTATACCTCACAAGCGGCATTCAGCCGTGCATTCAAGCGCATCAATGGCCAGCCACCAGGGGCCAGTCGACAGGCACGTCGAAGCAGTGAGCCCGTGGAGTGAACGGCACCTGGTAGGTCCGGCCGAACTGCAACGGCATCTACGATGAGCCCGCCAAGATCAAGCCTTTGCTGGTAAGAAACGATCCAACACATTACGGGTGATGGTCACGGTGGAGTACTCGTCAAGCTTGAGTCCGTTTACCCACTCGCAGGACGCAGCGGTGAACACCTCACCTTTGCCTTTTTGGAAATGCACGAGCATGCCAGTCCCCCGGCTGTGCTGGCTTACGCTGGCATCACTCATGTCGGGCGCCAGCAGTGACGCCCGAAACCTGGCGTCTGCATCCCCCAGCATGAATGAGTACGCATCCTGCGGCCGGCCGTGCTCGGCGATGGTCGCCCAGCCCATGGCAAGGATCTGTAGCCCTGGCGGTGCGCCATCCGTGCCGAGAGGTTCTGGAAGGCCGTCGATGAAGGTGTAGTCCAAGCCATCCACCTCGTAACCGAAGATGTTAGCCGTATCGCCGAACAGATCAGCGTAGCCCAGCCCGGTATCGGCCAGAGCCCAATGCTGTGGCCGGAACACGGTAAAGCCCCTCGGGCCGCGCGGGGCCATGCCCCCAAAGCTACCGTATATCCCGCGCAGTGCATTGACGCCAAAGGTGCTGGCCCCAGGCCGACCCACTCGTGGATCCTCCCAGGCGCTCGTGAGCGTGATGTCATTACTTGCCGCGACGGGATCCAGCTCAGCGGCGTCGTATTTGTAGGCCACTTGGCGTTCACCGCGATTCTCCAGACGAATCTGCCACATGAAGTTACCGGCGAAACGCGCAACATTTCCCCCTGCTTCAACAAATGCCTCGACGTTGTCGCGCATTTCACGCGTCCAGTACTCATCGTGACCGACAAAGACTGCGCAGGCGTACCCGTCCAAGGCCTCGGGGTCGTTATGCAGATCATCCTGAGTCAGGATGTCGACCGTATAGCCCTGTTCTTCGGCCCACACTACGAACGGACGTTCATAGGATGCCCAGCCGGCCAGGGCGTAGTACTTGCTGAAGCCGTACAGAGAGGCCCACTCGATGAATTCATAGCGCGCCGGCCCCGGTTTGCCCGGCCTCGAAGCATTGATCGAGCGCGGCGCGTCTTCAGGTAGCCAGACTTGCCCGCGCGCCCAAGGGCGTTGCGCTGACAGCAGAGGCGAGCGGCCGCGGGGTGTGCCGGGATGGATGCCGAAGTAATGGTTGGCACCCCCCCAGTCGTTGTAGGCGGCCCATGTGGAGGTCGCAGCGACCAGCACCAGTGCGTCGGGGCATTTGCGCATCGCCCTCACGATGAACAGGTGATGACCGAGTACGGCATCAGCACCGTCCCGCACTTCCACCACATAGGCACCTGGCTTGGCGTCCAAGGGTATTGGCCATAGCGCGAACACTGGCCATTGGCAGCCGACCTCGTAGACGCGTTCGGGTAATGGATGAAAGCTTGCCGCGAGGGGGGCGGTTTGGTGAACGGTATGAGGCAGCGTGCCGTCACGATAGATTTTCAACGTAACCCAGAGGCTGTTCGAGGACAGGTGCAGGTTGACTGTTTCGCCTGGGCTGTAGGCGCGGCGGTCGGAATAGCACCATGCGGCTGCCGAGCCTTTCTCACTGGGAACTTCAACCCAGATCTCCCGCGCGCCCTGGCGTGGGCCTGAGGTCACGGCGGCGGTTAAATCCGCACCGGGTCGTTCGCCGCGAGCGGCCGTTGGCTTGGAATCATTGGCGTTCATAAAGTGCCCTTATGCATGGGGGTGGGTTCCTCTAGAGCGCCGCTGAGCCGGCGCCAGGTGCCTGGATTTCAGCGAGATCGATCCCTGCGGTTTCTTCGATGAAATAACCTGCCGCGACCGTGACCAGGCCCAGGCTTATCAGGTAGCCGATGTACAGATACTCAAGGTGGGCGCCTACCAGATAGCTGTGCAGATACGGCGCGGTGCCGCCGAAAATGGCCACCGAAACCGATGAGACAAACCCGACACTTTGTGCACGCGCTTGGGTCGGCACTTGTTCCGAAAGCACGGCGGGAAAGATCGCTGCAATCGAAGCCCAGGCGAGCAGCGCCAGCGCTTGTGCGAGAAACAAGGTGTAAGGTTCGGTGGTGACGATGATGGAGATGGGGTAGGTCAGCACGACCACTCCAATCCCCCAGGCGATCACCATGGGTTTGCGACCCACCCGATCAGAGAGCATTCCGCAAACCGGCAACCAGCACACGCAGATGACTTGGGCGAGCAGGCTGGCGAGATAGGCGCCGGTCGCATCCATGCCCTGGGCGATGGCCGAGGCAGCACCAAACGTCACCCAGGCGTAATAGGTCACGTTAGCGGCCGCAGCCAGCATCACGATGTTGCGAGTCATCCGCAGGACTTCGCCCTTGGACAACTTGCGGGGTGGCTGAGCCTGCTGTCGTTGCTGCTCGAATACATGCGACTCCTGGGCGCTGCGGCGCAGGAACAGCGCATAAATACCCAGTACCCCGCCGATGGCGAAACCGATACGCCAGCCATAGTCTCCCATGGCCTGTGTACCCAGTAGCCAGGTCAGGGCGGCGGCGACTGCCGTCGCACCCATGACGCCCAACGTGACGCCTACGTACACCGAACTTGACCACAGACCACGGTGCTTGGCAGGGGCAATCTCCGCGACATAAGTGTAGGAAACGCCCGTTTCGCCCCCGTGGGCAAGGCCTTGTATGAGTCTAAAGACGAGCAGGGCCGACGAAGCGTAGAGGCCAATGTCCTGATAGTTCGGAATGAGGGCGATACCCAGGCTACTGGCCGCCAGCAGCATCATGGTGATGACCATGATGGCCCGGCGTCCAAGGACATCGCTGAGGCGTCCAAAGAAAAAACCGCCCAGAGGCCGGGCTATGAATCCAGCCGCGAACACTGCAAGAGTGGCGAGCATCGCGGAGCGGGGATCGGTCTTGTCGAACAGATTGCGGGCCAGGTAAACAGAGAAAGTTGCATAGAGCGTCCAGTCGAACCACTCGAGGGCATTTCCCACGGCGGCCGCGCGCAAGGATCTAAGGCGTCCTTGATGGGACGTCGAATTATTCATGTCATTCTCCAATGATGGGTATCGGGCGCAGAGAGGAGGGGCTGCATCAGGGAGACAGCACATCGTCAAATCCCATGTCCTGTAGCGGAACGTCTATCGCACGCTTGACGAGGCGATCAATCCCGCCGACATGGGAGACGTGGCTCCGCATCCGCTGCGCAGGGATAAAAGAGGTTGCAGTGGAATCACACACGACAAAGCATCCCTTGGACGCGTTGTTGTTCAATTCGAACCGGAGTCTATGCGGGTGAATCCTGGCTATCTATGATCCTTCGTCTCGATGTTTTGTCCGAAACCCCGCTGCTGGTTTTGCAGCCGATTGTGCTTCGCAGGCTTTCTCCTGATTCGATGCAACGAATGCCGCGTGGTGGCCTCATATGAAAACGAGCGGCGCTTCGGTTGGAGAGGGGCGACTGCGGTTTTTCATGACGGAGGTGATTGTGTCCATGACGGCAGCTGAGAAAAATCATGTCGACTGGCTGGTCGAACAATCGATGCTCAATGCTGCGAGGAAGCGCGCCAAGCTCTACTCGGGCCAGGGCCGAATGTGGCAGCAGCCCTATGCGCATACTCGGCCTCGCGACGCCTCGGCATTGGCTTCGGTGTGGTTCACCGCGTATCCGGCCTCCATCGTTACCCGCGAAAATGGCACTGTGCTTGAAGCGCTGGGGGATGAAACCTTATGGCATGCGCTGTCGAGAATCGGTATCCAGGGCATCCACAATGGCCCTTTGAAAAGGTCCGGTGGCCTTTCGGGCACTGACTACACACCAACGATCGATGGCAATTTTGACCGCATCAGTTTCGAGCTCGACCCGCAATTGGGCACCGAGGCGCAGCTGCAAGCGTTGACCCGAATGGCCGCCGCGCACAATGCGGTCGTCATCGAGGATGTCATCCCGTCTCATACCGGCAAAGGCGCGGATTTTCGTTTGGCCGAGATGGCGTATGAAGATTATCCGGGGCTTTACCACATGGTGGAAATCCGCGAGGAGGATTGGCCGCTGCTGCCCGACATTGCCGAGGGCCGTGATGCGCAGAACCTCACCCCGCAGCAGGTCGACGTTCTGCGGGACAAGCATTACATCGTCGGACAGTTGCAGCGAGTGATCTTCTTCGAACCAGGCGTCAAGGAAACCGACTGGAGTGCGACACCGGTGGTGATGGGCGTTGACGGCAAGCCGCGTCGTTGGGTCTACCTGCATTACTTCAAGGAAGGGCAACCTTCGCTGAACTGGCTGGACCCGACCTTTGCCGCTCAACAGATGATCATCGGGGACGCACTGCATGCCATCGACGTCTCGGGGGCGAAAATCCTGCGTCTGGACGCCAACGGCTTCCTTGGCGTAGAGCGCAAGCTCGAGGGTACCGCCTGGTCCGAAAGCCATCCGCTATCGATCACCGCAAACCAGTTGCTCGCTGGAGCGATTCGCAAGGCCGGCGGCTTCAGTTTCCAGGAGCTGAACCTGACCGTAGACGATATCGCCGCCATGTCCCACGGAGGGGCGGATCTCTCCTACGACTTCATCACCCGACCCGCCTACCAGCATGCCTTGCTGATGGGCGATGCCGAATTCCTGCGCTTGATGCTGCGCCAGATGCACACCCTCGGCATCGATCCGGGCTCGCTGATCCATGCGTTGCAGAATCATGATGAGTTGACCCTGGAGTTGGTGCATTTCTGGACCCTGCACGCCCACGATACTTACCTCTATCAGGGGCAGACCTTTCCCGGCAGCATCCTGCGCGAGCACATCCGCGAGCAGATGTACGAGCGCCTCACTGGCGAGCATGCGCCCTACAATCTGAAATTCGTCACCAACGGCGTGTCCTGCACCACCGCGAGCATCATCACGGCGGCATTGGGGATTCGCGATCTCGAAACCATTACGACGGCAGATATCCAGCAGATTCGCCAGGTTCATCTGCTGTTGGTGATGTACAACGCGATGCAACCCGGCGTCTTCGCATTGTCTGGCTGGGACCTGGTCGGCGCGTTGCCGTTGCCGGCCGAACAGGTCGAGCATCTGATGGGCGACGGCGACACACGCTGGATTCATCGCGGTGCCTACGATCTGGTGGACCTCAACCCAGAGGCGGCATTGTCGGCCGGCCAGATGCCGCGTCCGAAGACCCTGTACGGCAGCTTGCCAAGCCAGTTGAAAGACCCGGATTCGTTCGTCTCGCAGTTGCGCAAGATCCTCGCTGCGCGCCGTGCCTATGACATCGCCGCCAGTCGCCAGATACTGATTCCGGACGTCGAGCATCCGGGGCTGCTGATCATGGTTCACGAATTGCCGGCCGGCAAAGGTACGCAAATCACCGCGCTGAACTTCGGTTCGACGCCGATCACTGAAACCCTGCACCTGCCCAATATCGCACCGGGGCCGGTGGTCGACATCATCAATGAGCGGGTCGAAGGTGATCTCACGCCTGAGGGCGAATTCACCATCACGCTGGATGCGTTCGAGGGGTTGGCGTTGCGGGTGGTGAGTACCTCACCCATGATCTAGGGCTAGGGAGATCGAGGTGGTTGATCGCTCAATCATCCACCCATGTCATAAGTTCTGGTCAGGCTTTGTCTATGCTCTGCTCCGTCACCCATGGGGAAGAGCTGGCCTGGATAACCTGCAACCTTGAGGCATTCGCTACGCTGATCGGAGCTGAGCTTCGATCGCTTCCTTGTCGATGACCGACCAGACCTCGCGGATCCTGCCGTCCTCGAACGCGTAGAAGACGTTTTCGGCGAAGGAGATGGGTGTCCCATTCACCGCCAGGCCCAGGAACTCCCCAACCGGCGTGCAATTGAAGGCCAGGCGGGCTGCCAACTTCGGTGGGTCGATCACCAGGAATTCAATGGCGAAGCGCAAGTCGGGGATCGCCCGATAATCCGCTTCCAGCATGCTTCGATAGCCGTGCAACCCCAATGGTCTCGCGTTGTGAACCACATCTGGGTGCACAAAATGGCCTAGGTTTTCCCAGTCCTGTGCATTCAGGCAGGCGATGTAGTCGCTATAAAGATCTGCGAGGTTAGAGGTCATGGGGGTGATTCTCCTCTGCATGTCTGTTCCCGTCTTTGCGATCCTAGGCCCTATTGTCACGTCTCATCAAGGCAGTGGGCAGAACGGAAAGTCACTGGCGCAGGCATTGACAGCGGTCATCACGTCGCTGAGGAGCCGTCGGCACGGGAGGCCTTTTTCTCCGAGCGATGAGCGTTGCCACCAGGCTGGCGAAAAACTCAATTCACGGACAACGGAAAAAGGCCCGCATGCGCGGGCCTCGTGTTGCCAATTGCATTTATTGCGCAGCTTTTTCGATCAGGTTTGCCACCACTTTCGGGTTGGAAACCATCACGACATGGGAGGCGCCTTTGACCACGACGGTCTGCTTGGAATGTGCACGCTCGGCCATGAACGCCATGGCCTGAGGGGGAATGTTCTTATCCTTGTCGCCGTATACGAACCAGGACGGAATGGTTTTCCAGGCAGGATCCGTGGCGGCTTCGTTCAGCGCGGCGACGGTGATGGGGCGTTGGCCGGCCGCCATCAGGCGAGCTTCAGCCTCAGGCACATCGGCTGCGAACTGGTCGTGGAATTTATCCTGCTGGATGTAGAGATCCTTGCCGCCATCGGCCAGTTCGACCGGGGTCGACAAGGCCGAGGCCAGGGTGCCCCCCGGGAATCGTCCAGACAATTCTGCCGCAGTCTCGCCAGTTTCCGGAGTGAAAGCCGCGACATACACCAGGCCTTTCACGTTCTGATTGCCATACGCCGCCTCGCTGATCACCGCACCGCCATAGGAGTGGCCGACCAGTACTACCGGAGTCTTGATGCTCTTGACAATGCTTGCCACCGATTGTGCATCACTGCTGACGCCGCGCAGCGGGTTCGCCGCCGCAATGACCGGATAGCCGTCTTTTTCCAGAATCTTGACTACGCCGTTCCAGCTCGACGAGTCGGCGAAAGCACCATGGACCAAGATCACCGTGGGTTTGACGTCAGCAGCGTTTGCTAAACCGGTGGCTGCGAGAGCGGTGGCGAGGGCCAGGCCAGAAAGAATCTTTTTCATGAGTGACTACCTGTAAGAGAAGAAAGGACGGTTGCAAAGTGCTTTTGATGAGCGATAAATACTTGTGCGCTAATCAGTTGCGATAAAGTTATCGCCTAAAATGTTTGCGCGCAAGATATTTTTGTAAAATAAATCGATATTGATGTAGGTGATTGTATTTAAATGAATTAATTGTAGATGGGTGGTGGGTTTCGATCGAATCCCCCGAACTACGAGGGAAAAGGGGAAAGGTGATCAACCCTCTGGAGCACACCGTTGCGGTGACTTCATCGGGTGTTTTGGTGCTGACGTTGCTTCCAGATGGGCTGGGAGGGGGCCGCGGCGCTTCGTCCATGGCCACACAGGCGTTGCGACGGTGATCGGAGAAAGAGGGTGCGCCCCTTGGCTGCCTGTTGTTCCAAGGCTGCTTACGTTCTGCCTTTTCGATGACCGACTACGAGGCTACGCGGTTTTTCCCCTCGCGCTTGGCCTTATACAGCGCGGCGTCCGCTGCTTGCAGCAATAAGGTTTGATCGGTCCCGCTACGCGTCGTCGAGGCCACGCCAAAGGATGCGGTAACGCTGAACGTCTGCATTCCATCCGTAGGGCTCATGCTTTCCAGCGAATCCCGGATGGATTCGGCTCGCAGGAGAGCGTCTTCAATGGAGCAATCCGGCAATATGATGATCAGCTCTTCTCCACCAAACCGGCAGGCGACATCGGTGGCTCTGATTGACTTCATGATCAAGGATGCCGTGCTTCGCAACACCGCGTCACCCGCAGAATGACCATGGATGTCGTTCAGTTTCTTGAAGTTGTCCAGGTCGAGCATGATGACGCTCAGGTCCACTGCGTCTCGAGTGGCTTTGGAGAGTTCGCGCTTGAGTGTTTCCTCCATGAAGCGCCGGTTGTACAGACCCGTCAGCGGGTCTTTGATCGACTGGACTTGCAGGACCTGGCGCATCCTGCCGTTCGCCAGTGCCAGCGCGGTTTGCTCCGCGGCGGCTTCCGCAAACTGGCGGCTGACTTCCTTATCGTCAGTTCCGCCAGCATGCTGGATATGCAAGAGTCCCAATGTTTCTCCATAGGCTATCAGCGGCAGGCACCAGTGAATGTCACCATCGTCGAACTCTGATTTTTCTGAGTAGTGGGCGCAGCGCAGCTCATGGCGATGTTCAACCACATGGGAATGGCCTCGACGTATGGCCCAACAGTCTTTGGGACCGATAAGGGCATCTGATTGAGCCTCGACGTGGCCCCAGCTTGCGGCCGGTTGCAAAGCATCAGCCGAATTGCGGTACAGGTACAGTGTTCCGCTACTGCCCTCCAGTAACTTTTGGCAATAAGTGCTGACCAGCTGGAGCGTTTCCTCTTGGCTCATCTCGGTCTGTAGCAGGCGAGCCATTTCTGCGAGCAAACCTATTTCTGCATTGCGCCGCTCAAGGTTTTTCAGGCTTTTGCTCAGTTGGGTGCTTGAAGAAAGCGCGCTAGCCGTCGATTCGGCTTGGCGTTTTATGGTCTGGCGCATGGACACGTAGATGAAACGGCCCAGCACAAGCGTAAGCAGGAAGCTTGCAATGGAAACGGCGACGGCCCAACGCAGGTTGGCGTTAAGCTGGTTGTCCAGAACAGCCACCTCCTCGATTTCTGCTTGAATCAGCTCGCTCCCCAGGTCGCGGACCTGGTCCATGAGGTGCTTGCCGTTACCCGTAGCGATTTCGGCCACCGTCGCTGCGGAACCTTGGGTGCCGCGCAGCTTGATCACCATGTCCAGGTGGTCCAGCTTCAGTGCGGACTTCTCGATGAAGTCCTCCACCTTGGCAATTTCAGCGGCCGAATCGTTTCGATAGTTTTCACGAAGCAGCTTGATCGCGTCGGGAAGCTGCGACGTGGCGATGTAATAAGGGCGAAGAAATGTCTCCATCCCCGTTAATGCATACCCGCGTTCGCCTGTCTCCGCATCCACGAGCAAACCTTGTACCGTGCGGATGCCGTCCAGCTGCTTTTCTACCAGGTTGCGGTCGTTACGCGTTTCGTTCGTCCAGAACAGGGTAAACGGACCTACTGCGGCCGTGACGGACATGACCAATGTGGCAGTAGCTGCTGCGAGGAGAAGTCTGGGTGTGCGATGGGGCATCGTCAGCTCCAATGGGATTCACATCTTATCGGCGAGTAAGGTTAATGGCGTAGGTGTATCACGCTAAAACCGTTAGACGGTCAAAAGATTGTATATCCGCTGATCAGAAACTTCGGCCCGCGCCGATTCAGGTGGTGTCGGCTACAGTTCCTTGTATCCGCAGGGAAGTATCACGACCGCCACGGAATATTGATCATGACGAAACGCCCTCCATTCCAATCGCTCGGCTGCGCCGAATGCCGCAACCATGAGGCGTTGGGGTTTGATTTCACCATGGCCTTCCAGCCTATTTTCAACGTCCGGACACACGCTGCGTTTGCTTATGAGGCGTTGGTCAGAGGCATCAATGGCGAATCGGCTGGCTACATCCTGGGGCTCGTGAACGACAGCAACCGCTACCGATTCGACCAGGCTTGCCGGGTGAAGGCCATCGAAGAAGCCGCAAGGCTGGGGCTGCTGGACATTCCCGATTGCTTGCTGAGCATCAATTTCCTGCCCAACGCCGTATACCGGCCAGAGACGTGTATCCGGGCCACCCTGGAAGCGGCGCGCCTGACCCATTTCCCGCCAGAAAGGCTCATGTTCGAAGTGACCGAAGGCGAGAAGGTGGTAGACCCTGAGCACCTCAAATCGATTTTCATGGAGTACGAGCGCCAGGGTTTCATTACCGCCGTCGACGATTTTGGCGCGGGCTATTCGGGCCTTAACCTGCTGGCCATGTTCCAGCCGCAGGTGCTGAAGATTGACATGGCACTGACCCGAAACATTGATCGGGACTCGGTCAAACAAGCGATCGTCGAAGGCATCATCCTGGTCGCCAGGCGCTTGGATATCCTGGTCATCGCCGAAGGTGTCGAGACCCGTGAAGAAAGCTCGACGCTGCTAGGCATGGGTATCGAACTGATGCAGGGATATTTGTATGCAAGGCCCGCGGTCGGTCATCTGCCGGCTGGATGCTTCGATGACGGTGTGCAGTAAAGTGTGCGGTAAAGGCGGGCTCGAATCCATAGGTTCGCTACGGCAGGCGTGCTTCACGATCCCATGCAGTTATCCAAGAAATCCGTGAGTATGTCTGTGGATAACCGCGCTGATGCCAAGTGGGCAGGGGGTTTGAACGGGCGCTCAAAAAATGTACAGGCAGGTTGGCATCACCTCCCGCCGTAGGCCATTGAGTTCAGGGCTGTCAGCGGAGGCAGGCGACTAGTAGCCCTCAATCGCTTGAGTCACGAAGTGGCCGGCCAGCGGTGATCTTCGCTGCGATCAAATACGAGCAGGCCCCGCGAAGTGCGGAGACTGTCCGAATGACTCGATCAGCAGCTCTGTGAGCATCCGTATCTTCCGTGCCGGATGCTGGCCTGGCGGACGGACCACGTATACACCTGCCGGGGGTGGTGGATACCGGGTCATGATCGGCACGAGCGCCCCTGAGTTCACATGTTCATAAGTCAGGCAATCCGGCAGGTACGCGATGCCGAGTCCCGCGGTTGCGGCCGCCACGAGCGCAATGCCGTTGTCCGCCTTGAAGCGGCCCTGCGGACGCACCGTGATGACCTTGTCACCCTCCATGAATTGCCACGCTTCGGTACCCTGCAGGAGAGCCTCATGGGCCATGAGCTCGTCCGGTGTCTCTGGTGCCCCATGGGCTTTTATGTAGCCTGGGCTCGCGACGAGCTTCGTGTAGATCGGGCCGATTTTCCTCGCGATCAAATTGGAATCGGGGAGGTACCCGACGCGTATCGCACAATCGAACCCCTCGGCAATGAGATCAACGAAGCGATCGCTGTAACAGGTCTGGATATGAAGCTCGGGGTGACGGTGTGCCATTTGCGCGAGCATGGGCGCGAAATGGGTAGGGCCAAAAGACAGCGGCGCCGCGACGCGTAAGCGACCACGAAGGGCGCCTGTCGGCAGGATCGTTTCTCTGGCTGCCTCGATTTCGGCGCAGACCCTGGCCGCGTAATCTCGGAACGTGGCCCCGGCTTCAGTGAGGGCGGCCCCGCGGGTGGTTCGTGCGAGCAACTGGATGCCAAGTTCCGCCTCAAGCCGGGCGAGCCTGCGGCTGACGATCGACTTGGATACCCCAAGGCGGAGCGCCGCAGGCGAAACGCCCCCTGCGTCAGCCACTTCCACGAATGTTTGCAGCTCTTCTATATCCAAGTCAGCGTTCCTCTTTGTGCGACACAGCTAGCCTCGTGTTGCGACTACTGCGTCGAAAATGGGAACAGCATAATCCTTGCTTCCGGGCAATGTCGCCAGTGGCGCAGGTTGCCTGGAAACCCAAATCCACTGACAACATCAGTAGACACTTCGTCAGGGCCATGCCCGTCTATCCAAGTGCGCGCTGGCTCTCTGGCACCGTGTATTACAACTGAGAACAGGACCAGACAATGACAAGCGAGACTATTCGCAACCCCCATACCGACCACCTCTTATCGCCTGAGAATTGCGCGCTGATCATCATCGATTATCAGCCGATCCAGGTCTCCTCGATTCGCTCGATGCCCCGTGACGAGCTCGTGTTCAACATCACGAGCGTTGCCAAGGCGGCCGTCAACTACAACCTTCCTGTCATTCATTCGACGGTCAACGTCGCGACCGGTCGCAACAAACCGCCGATCCAAGCGTTGCAGGACGTGCTCGGCCATCTGCCGACTTATGACCGCACCTCGATCAATAGCTGGGAGGACACTGAGTTCAAGCAGGCGGTCAAGGGCATCGGCCGTCGCAAGCTCATCATGACCGCGCTCTGGACCGAAGCCTGCCTGACGTTCCCAGTACTGGACGCGATCCAGGAAGGCTATGAGGTGTATGTGCCGGTCGATGCGGTCGGGGGCACGTCAGTCGCCGCGCACGAGGCCGCTCTTCGTCGAATCGAACAGGCGGGCGCGAAACTCATCAGCCGTGTGCAGATGTACTGCGAGCTCCAGCGCGACTGGGCACGGGAGTCGACTGTCCCGGGCTTTATGGGGGTCTTCGAAAACTTCGACGGTTTTAACGCCGAGAAGGCGCTCTAGCAGGCGCCCCTGGCACAACTCACAACGCTGCAGATGGGATGGGGGTGGGGCTTGCGAAAGCCGCCACCTTCAGACCGCGTAGAGTTTTTTAGGTTGGACATTCAATCCGGCTGAAATGGCGATGCGCTGAGCACCACGCCAGTTTCGTCGACGTACTGCTGCCAATGGCCAATCAAAGTGGCCAGTCTGTCTGGCTGACTCAGCGCCAGGTCATGGATCTCGCCCGGGTCCTGGCCCAAATCATACAGCTGCCAGGTCGCCGGTCCCACGGGACCGGGGATGTACACGGCTTTCCACTGGCCCTGGCGAATCGCGCGGCGGCCAAACAGCTCCCAGCCGGTGACCGTGTGTTCGTCGTGCACCTCGCAGGTCTCGCCCGACAGGAAGCCCAGCCACGATTTGCCGCGCAATGACGCCACGGGATTGCCGCGCCACTGTGTGCCGGGATGGCGTACGCCGGCCAGGTCCAGAATGGTCGGTGTAATGTCCATCACTGTGCCGAACCCATGGCTGATGCGCCCCTTGAGCGACAGCTGGGGGTAATGCACCAGCGCCGGCACACGAATCCCACCCTCGGTGGTAAATGCCTTGAACAAGCGCGACGGCGCCGTTGCCACCTGGGCCCACGACGGCCCGTACCAGACGTAGGAGTTGGCGCGGCCGATGTTGTCCAGGCTGTTGTCGTAATGCTGGTTGAGGTAGGTCAGCAACTGCGGCCCGAACTTGGGGAAGGCCTCCAGCAGCGCACCTTCGGCACCGTTGTCGGACATGAACACAATGAACGTATTGTCCAATTGCCCTTGCTGGCGCAGGTACTCCACCACCCGACCGATGTTCCAGTCCATGCGCTCGACCATCGCCGCATACACTTCCATGGCACGGGCCGACACCTGGCGCTGCTCGTCGGTCAGGGCGGCCCACTGGGTGTTCAATTCGATCAGCGGGTGGGGCTCGACATCGGCATCGATCAACCCCAGGGCCTTGAGTTTTGCCAGGCGCTCCAGGCGCAATACTTCGGGGCCGGCGTCGTAGCGGCCACGGTATTTTTCAACGATGTCGGCGGGTGCCTGTAACGGCCAATGCGGTGCGGAAAACGGCAGGTAGGCAAAGAATGGCCGGGCCTGGTCGCGCTCCTTGAGGTACTGCAATAGCTTGTCGCCAAAGGCATCGGAGGAATAGAAGTCCTTGGGCAGTTGCTCGACGAAGGTATCGTCCTCGATATACAGCGCCGGCGTGGATTTGAGCAGGCCCGGCGTGTGCTCGTCATAGGTCGGTTCGAAACCGTAGTGGTTGGCCGCCCCTGGCAACAACGAGAACGAACGCTCGAAACCACGAGCGTGAGGCGCCAGTTCGGCGGTCAGGCCCAGGTGCCATTTGCCGCTCATCAGCGTCTGGTAACCGGCTTCGCGCAGCAGCTCTGGAAGCGCCACCACCTTATCGTTCAGGTAGCCTTCGTAGCCGGGCTTGCCGATCAGCTCGGGGGTGAGGGCCTCGGCCATAGTGCCGATGCCGGCGATATGGTGGTCGGTGCCGGTGAGCAGCATCGAGCGCGTTGGCGAACAGGTGGGCGCGGTGTGGAAATCGGTCAAACGCAGGCCATTCAGCGCCAGGGCGTCCAGGTGCGGCGTGGCAATTTCCCCACCAAACGCACCCAGGTCGGAGAAACCCATGTCATCGGCCAGGATCACTAGAAAATTGGGACGTTGCGGCATCAAGGTGCTCCTCGTTGGCAGGCAGTCTTTTTAGCAGGCGATAAAGGCCAGGGGCAGGTCGCGGATCTGTTCGCGCACCGGCGGCTGGTAATGGTCATCGCTGGTCAACTCGTGCAGCAGCTCTTCACGCAACTGGTGGAATTCGAAGCTGCTGCGTTGGCGTGGATGGGGCAGGGCAACGTCGACGACTTGCTTGATTCGCCCAGGCCTCGGCTCCATCACCACCACGCGGTCGGCGAGAAAAATCGCTTCTTCCACATCGTGGGTCACCAGCACTGTAGTGATCTTGGCGCGGTCACGAATCGCCAGGAGTTCGTCCTGCATCTGTTGGCGGGTCAGGGCGTCGAGGGCACCGAAGGGTTCGTCCAGCAGCAGGATGCGCGGGCTGGCCACCAGGCCCCGGGCAATCGCCACCCGTTGCGCCATGCCGCCGGATAACTGGTGAGGATAGGCACGGGTGAAGTCGCTGAGGCCCACCAGCTCGATAAAATCGCTGATACGCCGGTTACGTTCAGCCTGGCCGATGGGCTCGTTGACCAGCCCCAGGTCGATATTCTCCGCGACGGTCAGCCAAGGAAACAAACGGTGCTCCTGGAACACGATGCCGCGCTCGCCACCGATGCCACTGACCGTTTGGCCGTCGACGCGAATCTCGCCGCTAAACTGGGTGTCGAGCCCCACCAGCAGGCGCAACAGGGTGGATTTGCCGCAGCCGCTGGAGCCGACGATCGCGACGAATTCGCCTTCGGCAATGTCCAGGTTGAATTCACGAATGGCCTCCAACTCGAAGCCGTCGACATCGAAGGACTTGCCCACATGGTTGAAGCTGACAATCGGTGCGTTCATGCGTGTCTCCAGCGGGTAGCACGGGTTTCGATGCGTTGGCCGATCAAGTTGAGGGCTGCGCCGGTGAGGCCGACCAGGAGCATGCCGCTCATGATCAGGTCCATGCGCAGCAGTTGTTGGGCGCCGATCATCAGGCTGCCGATACCGCCGTTGGACGGCATGAAATATTCCGCACCGATGGTGCCTAGCCAGGCGTAGATCAGGCTCAGGCGCAGGCCGGCGAAAATCCCCGCGGCAGCGCCTGGCAAGATCAGACGGCGCAGCCGCTGGGGCAGGCTCAGGCGCAGCACTTGAGCGGCCTCGCTGAGCTGTGGCGAGAGGTTCAGCACGCTGCGTTGGGTGGCGATGAGCAGCGGGAAAAACGCCGCGAGGGCGATGAACACCCACTTGGCCAATTCACCCAGACCAAACCAGGCGGTGAGCAGCGGTACCCAGGCGAAAATCGCGATCTGACGCAGGGCTGCCAGGGTCGGTCCCAGCACCCGTTCGCTGCGCCGCGACAGCCCAAGCCACAGGCCCATGGCAAAGCCCAGGCCGCCGCCGAGCAGCAACCCGCCCAGGGTGCGTTTCAGGCTTGTGCCCAAGGCGCCGCTCAGGCTGCCGTCCAGTGCGCCGGCGACGGTGGTGTGCAGCACGAGCCAGGGGCTGACCAGAATGTTTGCGTCTACCCAAGCCTGTTGCGTCGCCACCTGCCACAGACTCAACAGCAGCAGGGGCAGCAGCCACGGTTGCAGGCGCTGCCAGCCTTGATAGCGCGGGCCGCGTCGAATCTGCGCGGTGGCCGGGTGCGGCCAGTGCACCCATTTGTGGTCCAGCCAGCCAATGCCGCGATCCATCACCACGCCGAGTACGCCGATGATCACGATGCACACGAAGACGATATCGAGCATGAACAGTTGGCGCGCCCAGACCATCAGGTAGCCGATGCCTTCGCTGGAGGCCAGCAACTCCACCGCCAGCAATGAGGTCCAGCCGGCCGCCAGGGCCAGGCGTACGCCGGCCATGAATGCCGGCAGTGCGGCGGGCAGGATCAGGCGGCGGATCAACAGGTGGGTGGGCAGGCGCAGTACGCGGGCGGCTTCACGTAAATGGGGCTGGGCGTCGCGTACGCCCACCAGGGTATGCAGGGTCACGGGCACCACGATCGCCTTCACCAGCACCACCAGTTTCAGGGTCTCGCCGATGCCGAAAAACACCATGAACAACGGGATCCAGGCCAGCGTCGGCACTTGCGACAACGCGCTGAACGTCGGAAACACCAGGCGCTCGGCGCGCGCACTGAAGCCGAGTAGTGCCCCCAGCAACGCCCCACTGCCAATGCCCGCCAGCAGCCCCCAGAACAGGCGTTGCAAGCTGATTGCCAGATGGCTCCACAGCTCGCCGCCGGCCAGTTCCACCGCGCTGCTCCATACCAGCGACGGCGGTGGCAGAATCTGTTCGCTCATCCAGTGATGGCGGCTGCCCAGCCACCACAGCGCGAAAAGCGCCAAAGGCAGCAGCCATGGCAGCAGGCGTTCATTGATTACCGGCCAGTGCGGCTTGGCGCTGGGGGCCGCGAGCGGTAGGCTCAAAAGTGAGATTCGGGCCATGGAAGACCTCCGTTGTCGCCAATGGCGTTATGTGATTTTGATCTTATAAAAATGCAATCAAGATGATTGAGGGATAAGAAAAATCATTTAAAGCCTCTGCCCTGCACGCATCCAATGCATTCGAAGAATATTTTCGATGCTGTTCATGCATAGTCCTCTGGGGCCAGCGTTTTAACTTGCATAGATCTAAAAGCTATTAAAGTGTGAATTTATAGTATTTAAAGTTTTGCTCTGCGTGTGCCTACTTTCAGCTCCCCAGGCGACCCTCGCCCACAAGGAGCTGCGCTTATGAAATTGCCTTTTAAACGTCTGATCACTCTGTTCGCGGGCACTGCGTTGGCCGGGCTGGTGCATGCTGCCGAACTCAAGGAAATCCGCATTGCCGTGCCCGACCTCAGTGCCGGCAGCCAGCACAGTGGCGGTGGCATAACGGATGTGTTGCGCGAGCAGCAGATCTTCGAGAAAGCCTTTGCCGACCAGGGCATCAAGATTCAGTGGAATTACTTCAAGGGCGCGGGCCCGGTGATCAACGAAGCCTTCGCCAATGGCCAGGTGGACCTGGCCTACCTGGGCGATCTGGCCGCGATCATCGGTCGCTCCAATGGCCTGGATACCCGTCTGCTCAGTGCCACCGCACGGGACATCAAGCAGTACCTCGGCGTGGTGCCGGGCTCGGGTATCAAGACCTTGCAGGACCTCAAGGGCAAGCGTGTCGCAGTGTTTCGCGGCACGGCCAGCCAGTTGTCGTTCGACGCCGCGTTGGCCAGTCAGGGCTTGAGTGAAAAGGATCTGAAAATCATCAACCTGGATTACAACGCAGCCGGTGCCGCCTTGGCCGCCAAGCAGATTGACGCCACCTGGGGCGGCTCGAACTTGACCGCATTGCAAGCCAAGGGGCTGGCGGAAATAGCGTTGACCACCAAGGACCTCGGTGGCGCCGGCAGCGTGCAGGCGGTGCTGGTGGGCAGCAAACAGTTCGTCGACGAGCACCCCGACGCGGTGGCCAAGCTGCTCAAGGCCCAGCAGCAAGCGGTGCAATGGCTGACCGATGACAACAACAAGCAGGCCTACATCCAACTGGTGTCGGGGCGGGCCAGTTACCCACCGCTGATCCTGACCAATGACTTGAAAGACCAGACCCTCAGCGAGATCTTCCCGTCGACCCTGGACCCGGTGTTCCTGGGCAAATTACAGGGGGCGGTCGACCTGGCGTCGAAGGAAAAGCTGATTCGCAGGCCGTTCCAGGTGAGTGATTGGGTGGCGCCGAACCTGGCCTCGGCAGGGCTCTGAGTCTGGTGGTGTCCGGGGTGTCGCTTTCGCGAGCCAGCTCGCTCCCACATTCGACTACATTCATCCTGACGAAACGCGGTCGGAGGTGGGAGCGAGCTGGCTCGCGAAGAGGCCGGTCAGACCGCCACGCCGATGGCCTGCTGATCCACCTCCAGCAACGTCTCGATCATCGCCTTCGCCGCTGGCGACAAGCGTGAACCGGTGCGGCTGACGATGCCGCAGCGGGCGCTCAGGGTGTCCATGTTCTGTGGCAGGTTGCGCCAGTGCAGCAGCACCAGCGTGCCTTGGGCGATGTCGTCGGCGAAGGCTTCCTCGGTGCCCACGCCGATGGCATTGGACTGCAGCACGATCTTGACCAGCGCCGGGAAATGTTCGGTCTGGATGCTCGGTGAGAAATCCATGCGCCCGCTGAGGTTCGCCAGCAGTTTGCGAATGCCCTGGGAGATCAGCGGCGCCGCCAGTGGGTAATCGAACATGTCGTTGGTCGACAGGCTGTCCTTGGCCAACAGCGGGTGCCCAGGCCGGCAGAAGAACACCCCACGCTTGGGCGTCAGCGCGCGGGTCTGGAAATTCGGGTCGGTTTCGAACTGACGAATGTCGGCGATAAAAAATTCGATCTCTTCGCGGCTCAGGGCGCGGCTGAGTTTTTCCCAGTTATCCACCTGGAAACCAGTGCGGATTTTCGGGTGGGCGGTGATAAAGCGCGCCACGGCGTCGGGCACCAGCTTCACGGCGGGTGCCGGGCCACAGCCGAAGCGCAGGTCGCCGGCGTCGAGCTTGGTCATGCGTGTCACTTCACTGCTGAGCAAGGCTGCGCCATGCACCAGGGTCAGTGCGTGTTGTAGCACCACCTGCCCCTCGGGAGTAGGGCGCAGATCCTTGTGACCACGGTCCACCAGTACGCAGCCGAATTCCTGTTCCAGCCCCTGGATACTGCGGCTGAACGCTGGCTGGGTGATGCCCATGGCGTCGGCCGCGCGTACGAAACTGCGGTGTTCGTTAAGGGCGATGAAATAGCGCAGTTGGCGAAGATCCATATGCTTTCCCTGCATTTTAAAAATAGGTCGAAGGCATTTGCGACCAAGGGAGCAGAGGTTTTAAATGCAAGCTCTTATTCCGTCAACGATGCATCCGTTAATTTGCTAGATCAAAATTGCATATTGATAGAGCGTTGCCGGGAAACGTTCCCACCATCAGCAGGCACATGAGGGTCACCACAATGAGCAACGCCGCATTAGCTGTTCAACCCATTGCCCAGGCACTGGACATTCACCCGGTCGCTGGCCGCATCGGTGCCGAGATCCGGGGCATCAGATTGTCCGGTGACTTGGATGCCGCCACCGTCGAAGCCATCCAGCAGGCGCTGGTGCAGCACAAGGTGATCTTCTTCCGCGACCAGACCCACCTCGATGACCAGAGCCAGGAAGCCTTCGCCCATCTGCTCGGCGAGCCTATTGCCCACCCGACGGTGCCGGTACGCGACGGTACGCGGTTCCTGATGGAACTGGACGGTACGCGCGGCCAGCGCGCCAATTCCTGGCACACCGACGTGACCTTCGTCGACGCCTACCCAAAAGCCTCGGTGCTGCGTTCGGTGCTGGCGCCCAAGTCCGGTGGTGACACCGTGTGGGCCAACACCTCCAGTGCCTATAACGACCTCAGCGCGGAGTTGCGCGCATTGGCCGATACCCTGTGGGCGGTGCACAGCAACGAATACGACTACGCCGCGATCAAGCCGGATGTGTCAGTAGAGCGGCTCGAGGAATACCGCAAGGTGTTCACGTCTACGGTGTACGAAACCGAACACCCGGTGGTGCGCGTGCACCCGGTCAGCGGCGAGAAAACCCTGTTGCTGGGGCATTTCGTCAAACGCCTCAAAGGGTATTCGCAGGCGGATTCGACCCAACTGTTCAACCTGTTGCAAAGCCACGTCACGCGTCTGGAAAACACCGTGCGCTGGCGCTGGAGGAGCGGTGACGTGGCGATCTGGGACAACCGCGCCACTCAACATTACGCCGTGGACGACTACGGTACCCAGGAGCGTATCGTGCGCCGGGTCACCCTCAAGGGCGATGTGCCGGTGGGCGTGCAAGGGCAGTCGAGCAAGACCACCAAGGGTCTCTAAGCCGGCGCAGACTCGACTGTGTGGGCAATGTGGCCTTCGCCACAGGAGTCTCACCCCATTGATTCGCGTCGTTTACCAAACGCCGATTTGCACCACTTTTTCCGCCTCCGGCTCACCATAACGAAACCGTTGGCCACGCAGATCGATCTCTGTGTGGCTGATGGTGGTGCGCCGCTTCAGCCCGCGCAGCCACTCGAACAGATACCCCAGATGGGTTTCGCGGACCTCGGCATAGGCCGGGTCGCTGCCCAGGTCGTGCAGTTCCTGCGGGTCGTTTTCCAGGTCGAACAGCTGCGGACGAAAGCCGTCATAGGCCAAGTACTTCCAGCGTTCGCTGCGCACCATGGTCATGCGGCAACGGTCGATGGGTTGTGCCAGGCGCTCGCGGGCCGGGGCCTGGAAGGCGTAGTCGTATTCGGCGATGGCGTAGCGGCGCCAAGTGATGTCTTGAGCGTGCAGCAGCGGGATCAGCGAACGGCCTTCCAGGCGGTGGTCGGCAGCGGGCAGGCCCAAGGCGTCGAGGAAAGTCGGCAGGGCGTCGATGGTTTCGACCAGGCGTGCGTCCACCGTGCCACGGCTGATATCGGCAGCGGCCCGCGGGTCACGCACGATCAGCGGCACGCCCACCGCAGGCTCCAGCAAAAATTCTTTCTCGCCCAGGAAGTGGTCGCCGAGAAAGTCGCCATGGTCGCTGGTGAACACGATCAACGTGTCGTCCCAGCGGCCATTGCTTTGCAGAAAATCGAACAAGCGCCCGAGTTGATCGTCGATCTGTTTGATCAGCCCCATGTAGGTGGGAATCACCGTGAGCCGCACCTCGTCACGGGAAAAGTTCAGGCTCTCCTGATGCTGGCGGAACGCTTGATACACCGGGTGATCGCTGGTTTGTCCAGGCTGTATGGGCGCCTGGATATGCTCGGCGCCGTACAACGCGTGATAGGGCGCCGGGGCGATGTAGGGCCAGTGCGGCTTGATGTAGGACAGGTGCAGGCACCACGGTCGCTCGGCTTGTTCGTGGATAAAGTCGATGGCGCGGTCGGTGGTGTAGACGGTTTCCGAGTGCTGCTCGGCGACTCGCGCGGGTCGCCCGGCGTTGCGCATGTGCCAGCCGCTGAGCACCTCGCCGTTTTCACCTTCTGCCGCGTTCGCCCATTCGTGCCACGGGTTGGTGCCGCTGTAGCCCTGCTCGCGCAGGTAATGGGTATAGGGCGCGGACTCGCGTTTGTCGTCGAACAGCGGGCTGTCGGGGTAGATGCCATCGTGACGAAAGTAGGCGTCGAAACCGACTTCATTCAGCGGCTCGGCCTGCACGCTGTCGGGGTCGATATTCAGCCGCTGCAAGGCCTCCAGGTTGGGCGTGGCGTGGGTCTTGCCCACCAGCGCCGTGCGGATGCCGTGGGGGCGCAGGTAGTCGCCGATGGTCAGTTCTTCCAGGGGCAACGGCACCGCGTTCCACGCCACCTGATGGCTGCTGACGTAGCGCCCGGTATAGGCCGACATGCGCGAGGGGCCGCAGATGGTGCCCTGGGTATAGGCGCGGCTGAAACGCACACCAGTGGCGGCCAGGCGGTCGATGTTCGGTGTATGCAGATGGGCGTGACCGTAGCACGACAGGTAATCGCGGCGCAGTTGGTCGCACATGATGTACAGCACGTTGCGGACGGTTTGGGGGGCAGGCATAGGGCTTCACCAAGCGGAGGAGAGGTGAGGTTTTTCGCCGTTCGGAGGGTGGGCTGGCAAGTGCATTTGGGGACTGGGTTTGATGCAGTCAATGCATCGGTGTTGCTGCCGGCGCTTTCGCGAGCAAGCTCGCTCCCACATTTGTACGCATTCCAAATGTGGGAGCGAGCTTGCTCGCGAAAGCGCCGGTTCACACAGCGAGGTTCTCCAGTGCGCACACCTCCTTATCCAGCTCATCGATCTGCTTGATCTGCTCGATCATCGCCTCCGCCAACGGCGACAAGCGATACCCCGCACGGCTGACGATACCGTAGCGGGTGTAGCGCTCCTCCAGGTCTTCGGCCAGGCCATCGATCGTCAGGCACACCAAATCGCCGCGAGCCATGTGCAGCACATCACTGTTGGCGCTGACGATGCCGATGGCGTCGGAACGCAGCACCACGCCCATCAGGCTGTAGCCGTTCTCGCATTCGACGTTGGGCAGGTAATCGGGCCGCCCACTGAGGTCGACGATGACCTTGCGCAGGTTCGGCGGGCGGATGGTCACGGCCAGTGGGTAACTCATCAGTTGCGCGGCCGTCACGCTGGGTTGCTGTGCCAGCGGGTGGCCGGCGCGGCAGCAGAAATACCACTTGCGCGGCCGCAAGCGGTAGGTGTGGTAGTCCGGGTGGGCTTCAAAGTGGCGGGTGTCGGCGACGAAGAATTCGAATTCTTCGCTGAGCAGGCGCTTGCCCAGGCTTTGCCAGTCATCCACCTGGAACTGCACGCGGGCCTTGGGGTAGCGCCCGATAAAACTGCCAATGGCCCGTGGTATCAACCCCGCCGCCGGCGCCGGACCGCAACCGAAGCGCAATTCGCCGGCTTCCAGACCATTGAATTGGCTGATCTCGTTGGCCAGTTGCTGCGCGCCACTGACCAGCCGCCGGGCATGTTCGAGCATTACCTGGCCTTGTTTGGTGGGCGCCAGGTCTTTGCGGCCGCGATCCACCAGTTGGCATCCGGCGCTGTGCTCCAGGGCCTGGATGCTGCGACTGAACGCCGACTGCGACAGGTTCACCGTCAATGCCGCAGCGACAAAACTGCGTTGTTCGGCAAGGGCGATGAAGTGGCGGAGTTGGCGCAGATCGATATGCATTTTTCACATCAAAAATATCGGGGAAATGCATTGGCTATGCATTAGGTCGACTCCTTATAAAGGCTATCTCTTATGCAGTAAATGTTCGTAAAAACATAAATAAATAACCTTATGGAATATCTGATGATGGATATTTCCGGGTTCCGGAGCCGCTTATGAGTCTGTTGAAGCCCGCTGTACCTTGCTCTCCCTGGAAGCTCAAACGCCTGCCCCTGGCCATGTTGCTGGCCGGCAGTGCCAGTTGGACACCCAGCCACGCGGCCGAACCGGCACCCTCGGGTGAAAGCGCCAGCGGCCAACTGGAAACCGTCACGGTGACCGCCCGGCGGCGGACGGAAAGCGCCCAGGAGGTGCCCACGCCGATGAGTGTGATCGGCGGCCAGGCCCTGGAAAGCCAGCGGGTCTATCGGATTCAGGATTTGCAGCAACTGGTGCCCAGTGTCAACGTGGCCTACATGCACGCGCGGCAGTCCAGCGTGTCGATTCGCGGCCTGGGCAACAACCCGGCCAGCGACGGCCTGGAAGGCAGCGTGGGCTTGTATATCGACAACGTGTACCTTGGCCGGCCGGGGATGGCGGTGTTCGACCTCATGGACATCGAACAGCTCGAGGTGCTGCGTGGCCCCCAGGGCACGTTGTTCGGCAAGAACACCACGGCCGGCGTGATCAATATCAGCACCCGTGCGCCGAGTTTCACTCCGGAGCGCAGCATCGAAACGTCGCTGGGCGAGGACGGTTACTTCCAGACTAAGGGCACGATCTCCGGCCCGCTGACCGATGAACTGGCGGGGCGTTTCTCGGCCTATCGCACGCGCAGCGACGGCGACATCAAGAACGAATACGACGGCCATGACCTCAACGGCGGCTCGCGCCAGGGCTTTCGCGGGCAACTGCTGTACAAGCCCAACGAAGCGTTCAACCTGCGCTGGATCGGCGACTACAACGAAGAGGACTCCAGCGCCGGGACTCGCGTGCTGTACAGCACCGGGCCGACCATCAATGGCACCAACCTCTACCAGTCGCGGGCGGCCGCTGCGGGGGCAACCCTGGTCGACGGCACCCATCGCAAGGTCAACCTGGACAGCGACCAGCACGTCACCGTGTTCCAGGGCGGCACCTCCCTGGAAGCCAACTGGACGTTGCCCAGCGATTTCACCCTGACTTCGGTCAGTTCCTATCGCTTCTGGAATTTCACCCCGCGCAACGATGACGGCCTTAACGTGCCGGCATCGTATAACGGCGGCGTGTCGGTGGAAGACAAGCAGTGGTCCCAGGAATTTCGCCTGGCATCGCCCACCGGTGGCTTCTTCGACTACGTGCTGGGTGCCTACTACTTCGGCAACTCGCTGGACAACAAATCCTTCGTCTCCTACGGACCCCAGGCGGATATCTGGAACGGCACGCCTGCAGGCGCATTGGCCAACGTCAGCACCGTGGGTAACGGGCACATCCGCACCGACAGTTTCGCCCTGTTCGCCCAAGGCACCTGGCACCTTACCGAACGCCTGGATTTCACCGCAGGCTTGCGCGGTACTTATGAAGAAAAAAGCGCCTGGGTGACGCGTAACAGCCCAGTGGGCGGTGCGGCCGTCACGGGGGCTGCCGCGACGGCTCGACGTAACCGCACCGGCGCCTATGACTCCGGCGACCTCACGCAATACAGCGCCAGCCCTTCGGGCTTGCTCAACTTGAGCTACCGCTTGAACGACAACCTGCTGGGCTACGCGACCTTGTCCCACGGCGAGAAGTCCGGTGGGGTCAACCTCGTGGTCGGCTCCGCCCCGACTGCCGGGGCGGACTCGCTGCTGGTCGGCACCGAGCGCGCCAACAACGCCGAGCTGGGTTTCAAAAGCACATTGTGGGACCGGCGCCTGCAGCTCAATGCCAACCTGTTCTGGACCCAGGTCAACGGTTACCAGACCAACGCCTATGATCCGGACAATCGTGTGCAGTACCTGACCAACGCAGGTTCCGTGCGCTCGCGCGGTGTGGAAGTGGAAAGTACCTGGCTGCCGATCAAGGGCCTGACGCTGAACCTCAACGGCTCGTTCAACGATGTGCGTTACCTGAGCTACAAGGACGCGCCGTGCCCACCGGAAGTCAGTCTGCGCCCAGGGGCGCCGGCTTCCTGCGACCTGAGCGGGCACCAAGTGGTGGGGGCGTCGAAGTGGATCGCCAATGCCAACGGCGAGTACAAGTGGAACCTGGATAACGGTTTCGAACCCTACGTCACCGGCAGCTATGCCTTCCGCTCCAAGGCCGTGGGCACGGTGGAGGATTCCGACTACGGACAGATTCCTGCCTACGCCGTGGTCAACCTGTCCACCGGTTTGCGCGGCAACTATGAGCAGGGGCAGTGGGACGTGTCGCTGTGGCTGAAAAACGCCTTCGACAAAACCTATTACACCACCCTGTGGACCGGCGGTAACGGCGGCTACGAAGGCCTGCTGGGGAGCCCGCGCACGCTAGGGGTGACCGGACGCTATGACTTCTAGCCCATGGGATAGGTGGCCGGGTTCAACACCCGCGTCACCCGCAGCATCGTCAGCGCCGTCGCCTTGCCGCGAACCGTCCTGCCAAGCCATGCCTTTAATGAATATTTTGCATGCCTGAAAAAGCATCGAAAAACCTTGTTATGGCGCCAGGCCACGCGGGCCGCGGCTTTAGCGTATGCGTGAATTTCAATTATTCATTTTTGATCTATTTATAACTTCAAAGATTACTTTAAGGGATAAGCGTCTAGCCCCGATCATTTAGCCCTCGACGGCCTTCCATGCAGGCCTGTCGATTTCTGTTTCAAAAACCGTAGGGAGTGAATCAATGGGCAATGTCCAGGCCGCCGCCAGTGCACACGAGGCGCAATGGCGCCAGGCACCGGGTGGTGAGTTGGTCGACCTTGGCCGGCCGCACCGTGCGCCGTTGGGGCAGCTGCGCTTGCAGCGTTCCCCCAAGCGCTTTTCGAGTCGGCGCGAAGGGATTCTGCTGGGGTTGCTGGTATTGGCCCTGCACGGTGCGGTGATTTATTGGGTGAGTCAGAAGCCCACCCCGGTGCTGCCGATTGTGCCGCCGGAAATCCCACCGATGACCATCGAATTTTCCCAGCCCGC